>CAZIVN010000098.1:0-8718 GCA_964542685.1 uncultured Halobacteriales archaeon | reverse complement strand
CGCTGGATTCCGACTTCGACTTCATCGACATCGCGACGGACTACCACACCGAACAGGGCTACCGCGAGGAGTCGGTCCGCCAGTACCTCGACGACGCCCGCGGGCAGGTCCAGGACGCCGCCACGTCGGCGATCCGGGTGCCGCCGAAACTCGAACGGGTCCTCGACCGGACCGAGCGCGGGAACCTCTCCGTCGAGGCCGAGATCAGCGACGAGAACAGGGTGTACGACCGCCTCGCGAAACGACTCGTGTACGGGATCCTGCTCGGGTTCTCGCTGCTGTCCGGCAGCGTCCTGTACGCCGCCGGCGAACTCGAGGCGACCGCCGCCGTCGGCGTTCTCGCCGGCGGTCTGATCGTCGCGCTGTGGTGGTCGTACCGCCAGCGCAAGGGCATCCGGGCGAAACCGCAGTTCACCCGCCAGGAGATGCGCAAACGGCAGAACCGGACGGGCGAGGAGTAGCCGCGGCGGTGGGGAACGGGCGGGCGACGCTGAACAGCCGCCACCACCGGCCGCACCGGCGCCGGCCGCCGCGGCCGCACCGGCGCCACCACTACCCTGGGTGTAAGTCTTCGTCTCGCCCCAGGCGACCGGTGAAGTGACGTCGTCGCCGTCGTCGCCCTCGGTGACGTCGTCGGCGAGCGCCCGGTGGTCGTAGCCGGGGTCGTCACAGCGAGCGGCGATCGCCGGCGTCACCGCGACCCGACGACGGGGCCGACCGCGGAGGAACCGGTCGGGGCCGAACGCGAACGCCACGTCGAACCCACGGACGTGGGCGTCGGCGAAGGCCTCGCTCAGGACCGGGCAGATCCGGACGACGAGTCCGTACACCGTCGCCATGTCCGGGCGATCGGTCGTCTCCAGGGGCACCGACACGACCGGGACCAGGATCGGCTCACCGGTGTCGGCATGTTCGTTGACCTCGTGGACGTCGTCGACGGTCGGCGACGCGCGCACACGCGAGGCGGTATGCGGGAACGACCTCGGAGAGACGGTCGTCGGCCGCCTCGACCCGCGGGTCGGTGCCGAACAGCGATTCCAGCATGTGCGGCCGTACTGTCACTTTCCCTGTAACTCTTTCCGAACTGCCCGGGAGCGGGCCCGAGCCGTTCCAAACCGTTTATGACCGGCGGTCCAATACGGCGGTACATGGTGAAAGAGCAAAAGCAGGTCCGCGACCTCCAAGAGGGCAACTACGTGATGATCGACGAGGCAGCGTGTCAGATCAACGCCTACAGCACGGCCAAGCCTGGCAAGCACGGCAGCGCCAAGGCCCGCATCGAGGCCGAGGGCGTGTTCGACGGCAAGAAGCGATCGCTGTCCCAGCCGGTCGACGCCAAGATCTGGGTGCCGATCATCGAGCGCAAGCAGGGCCAGGTCGTCAGCGTCAGCGGCGACGACATGCAGGTGATGGACCTGGACACCTACGAGACGACGACGATGCGCGTCCCCGAGGACATGAGTGTCGACCCCGACGAGAACATCGAGTTCCTCGAGATGGACGACCAGCGAAAGGTCGTCGGGTAATGACCTTCCCCGGGGCGCTCGCGGACCGCGACGCGGCCGAGTACGTCGTGGTCGGCGCCCCCCTCGACGTCACCACGACGTACCAGCCCGGCACCCGGTTCGGGCCCGACCGGGTCCGCTCCCGGGCCGAGTCCTTCGAGGACTACGACCACCACACCGGGCAGTCCTTCTCGGACCTCGCAGTCCACGACCGGGGCGACGTCCGCGCCTGGCCCGACGTCGCCGACTACCTCGAGTTCCTGGAGGGCGAACTCCGGGACGTCGTCCGCGCGGACGCGGTCCCGCTGGTGATTGGCGGCGAACACAGCGTCACGCCGGCCGCGGTCCGCGCGACGACGCCCGAGACCGTCGTCGTCGTCGACGCCCACCTCGACCTCCGAGCGTCCTACGACGGCACCGAACTGAGTCACGCGACGGCGACCCGCCGGGCACTGGAGACCGTCGACCGCGCCGTCGTCGTCGGCGCCCGGACCGGCAGCGAGGCCGAGTGGGAACGGGCCGGCGCAGACGACGTCACCGTCGTCCCGCCGAGCGACGTCGCCGACTGGGAACCGGACCTGGACGGCCCGGCGTACTGTTCGGTCGACGTCGACGCCGCGGACCCCGCCGTCGCACCCGGCACCGGGACGCCCGTTCCCGGCGGCCTCGGCGCACGGGAGATGGAACGCATCGTCCGGGCCGTCGCCCCGGACTGCGTCGGCTTCGACGTCGTGGAGGTCAACGACCGCGACGACGGCCAGGCCGCGACGCTCGCGGGCCACCTGCTCCGGGCGTTCACCTACGCACACGCCGCCGAGACGGACTGATACGGTTTAGTTTCATCTATTACCGGTGATCGACGGTCCCGTACGGGCGATCACCGGTAAACAGTGAAACTAATCCGTATGACACCCCCGTCGCGATCCCGGCCGTACGGACCGACGGTCCCGTGTGGGGAGTCTTTTTGTCGGGGGAGCGGATTGGGTTCGACATGGCCGAACTCTCGTCCTGTTACTTCTGCGGGGCCACACTGGACACCGCGCTGGAACGAACGCAGGTCGCGACGACCGGCGGCGAGCCGACGACGGTCGTCCTCTGTCCGTCCTGCCGACGGAAACTGACTGCCGTACTCGACCGGACGCTCGACGCCGACCCCGGCTCCGAGTCCGGGTCGCTCCTCGGGCGCGCCGCCGCCGGCGACGTTCCCGCGACGGCGGCGAACGTCGACGCCGACGAGGTCGGCGACGCAGACGACACGCCACCGGTGGCCGACGTTACGCCCGACCAGGGCTCGACGGCGCCCGACGCGACGGCGCCGTCGGGCGGTGGAGACGGTGGAACCGCCGACGGGGCGACCGGCGCCAGCGACCCCGCCACGACGGGGGGTGGGACGGACCTCAGTACGGCGTCGAACGACGGCGAGGCCGGAGCGTCCGGTGACACCGGAGCGACGGCGGTCGGTGGCAGCGACGAACCCATCTTCGGGTCCGACGACGACGGGCGAGAGCCGGACGGACCGGTCGGCGAGGCCGCGGCCGACGAGACGGACGGGGGAGCGCCGTTCGGCTCCGAGCCGACGGGGACCGCCGGCTCCGGCGACGCGGCCACGGCAGTCCGCGACGCCGAGGTGACGGACCCGATCGAGACGCGAGTTCGGGACGCGGAATCCGACGACGCCGACGACGCCAGCGGTTCCGACACCGGGAGAGCGACGACCCCACCGGACGCGGAGACGTACAACCGCGTCGTTCGGCTGTTACAAAACCGGGAGTTCCCCGTCCCGAGAGCCGAGATCGAGGAGGTCGCGCTCAACGCCTACGACATCGGCCCGGACGACTTTCGCGCGGTCATCGACACCGCCGTCGACCGCGGCGTCCTCGCCGAGGACGGCGACCAGTTGACGCTCCCGGACTGACACTGCCACACGGTGCCGTCCGGTAGCGTGACAGCGGCCCACAACCACTACGGTCCCGCCGGGCGAACGTCGCCCATGGACCGTTCGACGCTGTGTGACCGCCTCGACGAGCGACTGCGAACCGACGACTACGCCGACCTCGACGCGAGCCCCAACGGCCTCCAGGTCGGGGCCGCCTCGGGGACGGTCGACCGAGTCGCCGTGGCCGTCGACGCCGTCCTGGCAACCGCCGAGGCGGCCGTCGAGTGGGACGCGGACCTGCTCGTGGCCCACCACGGACTGATCTGGGGCGGCGCCGACCGCGTGACCGGACAGCTATACGACCGTCTCGAACCGCTCGTTGCCGGCGACTGCGGACTGTACGTCTCGCACCTCCCGCTTGACGGCCACCCCGAACTGGGCAACGCGGCCGGGCTGGCCGACCGCCTCGGCCTCGTCGACCGCGAACCGTTCGGGCACGTCGGCCCGGAACCGATCGGCCTGCGCGGGCGAGCGCCGGACGGACTCGACCCCGACGCCGTCCGGGACCTGCTCGCGTCGACTCTCGACACGGGGGCCGCCGAACCGCAACTGCTCGACCACGACCGGGGCCCCGAGACGGCCACCGATGTCGGGATCGTCACCGGGAGCGGTGCGGACTTCTTCGACGAGGCCCGGGCGGCGGACCTGGACCTGTTCGTCACCGGCGAGGGCAAGGGCAAACTGTACCACGAGGCCCGCGAGGCCGGTATCGACGTCGTCCTCGGGGGCCACTACGCCACGGAGACGGTCGGCGTCCGGGTCCTGGCGGACCTGATCGACGACTGGGGCCCCGAGACGCGGTTTTTCGGTCACCCGACCGGGCTGTGAGGACCGGACCCGACGGGTCGGCCGCGAACGCCCGCCGGGACTACGTGGCTAGCACCGTGGTTTACCAGGGACGACGTGCAACGTGTGAACAGGATGCACGCGATTGCACGGGCGAACGAGCGGACGATCGACCTCGCGGAGGGAGACGAATGGTCGAGATCGCGACGGTAGGTGCGGGCCTCGCGGTCGCGGCCGTCGGCGGTGGTGCCGGCTACTTCATGGGGCGGCGCCACTGGCGACGCCGGAACGAACTGAAGTCGGCCCAGAGCGCGCAGGCGGGATCGCTTCGGCCCGGCGCCGTCGAACTCCAGGGACAGGCCAGACCGGCCACGGACCTCCTGACGTCGCCGCTGACCGGTCGGGACTGTCTGGCCTACGAGTTCACCGTCGAGGAGAAACGACGGCAGCGGCGACGCGAGACCCACGACCACGACGGCGACGGCTACCGCGAGATGAAAACCGAAACCGAGTGGGTGACCGTCGAGAGCGAGAGCCGCGCCGAACCGTTCTACGTCGCCGACGGCAGCGGCCAGGCCATGGTCGACGCGCCGGCGGCTGACCTCAAACTCGAACGGGCCTACAGCGTCGACAGCGACGAGGCGACGGCGAGTACGACCGGGAAGGTGCTCGCGACGGTCACCGGCGGGTCGGCCGACGACGGCGAGGACCTGCCGGTCACCGAGGAGTGGCTCGACGACATGCGCTCCGCCAGTCGCGAACGGCGCTACCACGAGCGGTTGATCCTGCCCAACGAGTCCGTCTACGTCTACGGCGAGGCGATGGCGCCGACTCAGGTCGGAGCGGCCGGCGGCAGCGGTTTGGCCGGTGCCGTCGGGGGGCTGTTCGGCGGCGACGCCTCGGTCGTCGACGTCGCGTCGGACCTGGTGTCCGACGGCCCCGAGGCGTACCGTCGTGCTTCGCGTCGTGGCCGTCACCGGTCCGAAGAGCACGGTCCGCCGGGCGGCCAGTCACTCGGCGTCCCCGACGAGGACGCCCGGGCCGAGGTGCAGGCCACGGCCCAGCGCGTCCAGGAACTGCACCGGCGCCAGCAGAACGGCGAGTTGACCCCCGAAGAACGCCAGGAACTCCAGGAGAAGACCCGACAGATGCAGCGCCAGTCCAGCGAGATGATGGGCGAGGCGATGGGAGCCGTCGAGGACGCGGTGGGCCCGGAGGACGACCTGTACGCGAACGAACGCCTGGTCGTCTCGGGCGGCGACGCCGTCGGGGAGTTCATCGTCTCCGATCGGGGGAAAGGCGACGTGGTGTCGGGCTACACGAAAGGGGTCCTGAAGTGGGCTGGCGTCCTCGTGGGCTCGGTTCTCGTCGGGCTGTCCCTGATCGTGATGGGACTCGGACTGGTCTGAGAGCGCCGCGCAGCGGTACGGCGGCTCCCGAACACCCAGTTCCGCCAGCCGTTCTTCCGGTGGGGTACGCCGTCACAGTCGGAACAGCACGCAAGTTTGACGCCCCCCGCCGGAGAACGCCCTCCCATGTCGGACGTAGTCCTCGTCGATGGCGCACGGACCCCCCACGGGACACTGCTCGGATCGCTCGCGGGCGTCGACGCCGTCGAACTCGGGCGGACGGCCGTCGACGGACTGCTCGACCGCGTCGACCTGCCGGCGGCGGCGGTCGACTGGGTGTCGCTGGGCAACGCGATCCAGGCCGGTATCGGACAGGTGCCGGCCCGCCAGGTCGTCGTCGAGTCGGACCTGCCAAACGACACCGCCGTCACGACGGTCAACGAGGCGTCGGGCTCGGGTGTCCGCGCCATCGCGCTCGCGGCAGACCGGATCGACGCCGGACGGGCCGACGTCTGCGTCGCCGGCGGGTTCGAGTCGATGACCAACGCGCCGTGGATCCTGCCGGACTACCGGACCGGGAAGCGACACGGCGACGTGACGCTGAAGGACTCGATGATCCTCGACTCGCTGTGGGACGTCAACCTCGACGTCCACATGGGCGAGATCACCGAACGGCTCGTGGACCGGGTGAGCGAGGACGGTCGCGCCGACGGCGTCTACGACGTCGGCCGGACGGCGCAGGACCGCTACGCCCTGGAGAGCCACCGGCGGGCCGCCGAGGCCATCGACGCGGGCGTCTTCGACCCGGAACTCGTCCCCGTCGAGACGCCGGACGGCCCCGTCCAGCGCGACGAGGGGCCCCGTCCGGAGTCGACGATGGACGACCTCGAACGACTGGATCCGGCCTTCCGTGCCGACGGCACGGTGACGCCGGCCAACGCCTCGAAACTCAGCGACGGCGCCGGAGCGGTTCTCCTCGCGGACGAGGCGACCGCCGCCGAGGCCGGGCTCGAACCGATGGCGACGCTCGTCGACTACGACCTGGTGTACCGTGAACCGGACGAGTTCAACGAGGCCGTCGGCGACGTGGTGGCGCAGTTGCTCGCGGACAACGACTGCTCGGTGGACGACGTCGACTACTTCGTCATCAACGAGGCCTTCGCCGCACAGTCGGTGTACGTCATGGAGCGTCTCGGAATCCCCCGCGAGAAGATGAACCCGGACGGTGGCGCGGTCGCGTTCGGGCACCCCATCGGCGGGTCCGGCGGGATGCTCGCGACGAGCCTGGCCTACGCGCTGGAGCGCGAGGAACTGGACCGCGGGCTGGTGGGGATGAGCGTCGGCGGCGGCGGTGCGATCATGGCGCTACTGGAGCGGTAACACGGCGTCTCGGGACGGCGCATCTCAGTGGTGTCGTCGAGGGCGAACAGGCAACACTGGGTCGGGCGCGACGCGGCGTGTTGCGCGCTTCGGAGCGGATGGTGGTCGCTCGACGACCGTCGCGAGACGGCCTCCGGACGCGTCGCGGCGAGCGTCAGGGCACGCGACGAGGTGGTCGCCCGATCGCACTTGAACCCCCGCACCGGCCCCTGCCAACCCCTCGCCGGTCCTCACCGGAGTCTCTCCAGAGCGGTCCGGAGCGTCGTCAGCAGGGCGTTCCCGCCGGCCGAGAGGGCCCCGCCGAGTCGGACCTCGGCGGGCGCGACCCCCAACTGTCGCGAGACGGGGCCGGGACGTGCATCGGCTCCGATCACGAGGACGGTGCGTCCCCGGACGCGCAGTTCGGTCGTGAGGTCGGTCGCGGTCAGGACCGTCGCCGGGCCGGTGGTCTCATCGCCGGCCGCTCGGGCGACGCGGACGGCAGCCCGAACGGTCGGCACCTCGACGAACAGTCGCTCGCCGGTCGAGTGGACCGGCATCGTCACCCCGGCGACGGTGACCGTCAGGTCATCCGTCGCGACCGACAGGGGCGCGAGTCGGTCAGTCCTGTTCACGCGTGGTGACGCGCACGGTCCCGTCGAGTCGCCAGTGGGCGTGTTCGGCGTCCGGCCCGGTACCGCTCGGGACGTCGACCCCCATGTCCTCGAACTCGTAGACGATTTCGGCACCGCGTCCGGTCAGTCGGTCGTAGAGACCGATCGCCAGGTCCGGCCAGGTAGTCGTCTCGTCGATGCGCTGTTCCGGGTCTTCGGATTCACTCATGTGACACGTTAACGTTCTCGCCAGACCGACGTAAACCTCCCGGTGTTCGGGGTGCGACCACGACGTTCATCCCGCTGGGCCGCCGAGCGGACCGCATGAGCGAAGACGGACACGACGACGCGCCGGACGGCCACGGCGACGACGGCGGCTACGAGGGGCACGACGGACCCGACCGTAAGGAGTTCGACCACGACCCGGTTCGGCACGCGGAGGCCCGTGCCGGGATGACCGTCGGCGACCTGGCGGCGGAGTACGGCCACGCGGGTATCGGCGCCGCGGACGTCCACGAGGCCGTCGACGTCACCGCGGAGATGTTCGGCGACGAGGAGACGGACGTGTTCCTGGGGCTGGCCGGTGCGATGGTCCCCGCAGGGATGCGCGGGGTCGTCGCCGACCTGATCCGTGACGGCTACGTTGACGTCCTGGTGACGACCGGCGCGAACCTCACCCACGACGCCATCGAGGCCATCGGCGGCAAGCACCACCACGGCCGCGAGGGCTGTCCGGGACGGTCGCCCCGGGACCACGACGAGCAGTTGCGCGACGAGGAGGTCGACCGGATCTACAACGTCTACCTCCCACAGGAGCACTTCGCGCTGTTCGAGGACCACCTCCGCTCGGAGGTGTTCCCGAACCTCGAGCGAACGGTCTCCATCGCGGAGTTGACCGACGAACTCGGGCGGGCCAACGCCGCGGTCAACGACCGCGAGGACGTCGACGAGGACCCCGGGATCGCGGCGGCCGCCCACGAGGCCGACGTCCCGATCTACTGTCCGGCGGTCCAGGACTCCGTGCTCGGGCTCCAGGCCTGGATGTACAACCAGACCTCCGAGTTCCAGCTGGACGCGCTGGCGGACATGACGCCGCTGACCGACCGCGCCTTCGAGGCCGAGTCGGCGGGCGCGTTCGTCGTCGGCGGCGGCGTCCCGAAGAACTTCAC
>CAZIVN010000097.1:7227-8734 GCA_964542685.1 uncultured Halobacteriales archaeon | reverse complement strand
CGACTTCGAGGACGTTGACGAAAGCGACGAAGAATAAGTCGCTTTCGTCAGCCCGTCAGAGGCAGTCTGACGAGGCGTAACGCGACGAGACGTACGACCCCGCTCCACTTCTGCGGCCGCTCTCGCGGTCCGTTCGACAGCGCTCGAGCCCCCGGTAGCGGGCCCTTTCCGCCGGCAGTACCGAACCCGCGCCGTTGAAGTGTCTCAACCGTCTACGAACGAGCAAGATGAGCGAGGACTTCTACGACGTGCTCGGGGTAGATCGTGACGCCTCCGAGGACGAGATCAACGCCGCCTACCGCAAGAAGGCGGCGAAAAACCATCCCGACGTCAGCGACGATCCCGACGCCGAGGAGAAGTTCAAGAAGATCAAGAAAGCAAAGGAGGTCCTGACGGACGAGGAGAAACGGCAGGCCTACGACCGGATGGGCCACCAGCGGTTCGAGGAAGCGGAGAAACGCGGCGGCTTCGAGGACCGCGGTGCCGGTCGGGCCGGCGCGGGCGCCGGCGGTGCACGCGGCGGCGACCCCTTTGGCGGCGGTGGCCCGTTCGGCGGCGGGGGGTCGATGGGCGACATCTTCGAGCAGTTCTTCGGCAACATGAGCGGCCGCGGCGGGGGACGCCGCCGCGGACAGGACCTGCGGACCGAACTGACGATCGACCTGGAGGATGCCTACCACGGCGTCCAGAAGGAGATCACCGTCACGCGGCCGGAGCGGTGTTCGGACTGTGGCGGCAGCGGTCACCCGCCGGACGCCGACTCGCAGACCTGTCCGGAGTGCCAGGGTCGCGGCCAGGTCCGGCAGGTACAGCAGACGCCGCTGGGACGTGTCCAGCAGACCGGCACCTGTCCGCGCTGTGAGGGGGAGGGCGAACTGTTCGACGAGACGTGTTCGACCTGCCGTGGCGAGGGCAAGACCCGAGAGGAGTCGACGCTGAGCGTCGAGATTCCGGCCGGGATCGCCGACGGGCAGACCCTTCGGATGGACGGCGAGGGCGCACCCGGCCCGAAGCGGGGGCCGAACGGCGACCTCCTCATCGACGTGAACGTCACGGAACCGGAGTCGTTCGAACGGGACGGCAACGACCTCCACTACCGTCTGGCGGTGTCGGTGCCACAGGCGACGTTCGGCGACACGGTGACCATCCCCACCGTCGACGGGACCGAGGAGTTCGAGATTCCCGCGGGCACCCAGAGCGGCGAGACGTTCCGCCTGCGCAACGAGGGGATGCCCCGCCTGCGCGGCCGCGGGCACGGCGACCTGCACGTCCACGTCCAGGTGGTGACGCCGACCGACCTCAACGAGGAACAGCGCGAGGCCCTGAAGGCGTTCGCCGAGGCCGGCGGCGAGGAGATCGAGGTCAAGGAGGGCTTCTGGGAGAAGATCAAGAACACGCTCTAGGGCGTGACTGACACACGGAAGACGCCCGCACGTCGATCATTCGCGCTCCAGTGACTCACCGGACGGGCGGGTGTTCGTGGCCGGTTCCGCCCCGCGGTCCTCGC
>CAZIVN010000097.1:0-7127 GCA_964542685.1 uncultured Halobacteriales archaeon | reverse complement strand
GCGGTCCTCGCGACGCCGGTTCGGAGCCGCCTCCTGGCCCCGTGCCTCGCCGCGCCGGTCGTTGCCGCGAGTCGGGGATCGAGGGGGGGCCTCTCTGCCGCCGGCCGGGGGCCGTTCTCGACCGGCCCGCCGCCACTCGCCGGGCGGTCCGTCGGCGCCGCCTCCGACGGTCGACTCGCGCTGTTCGCGAATCGCGTCCCGGAGTTCCTCGGGGTCCGTGACGTTCTCGAACCCGAGGTAGCCCATGCTTCGGCTCCCGCCGGTCGTGAGCATCCGCACGGAGCCCAGGCCCAGGAGGGACTCGGTCCGGCTCCGGGAGAGTTCGACGCTCCGGAGCATCTCCAGGGGCAGGTCGCGGGAGAACGCGCGGTACAGCAGTTCGTACTCGCGGCGGACGCTGTCCGCCGTGACGGTGTAGGTGGTCCGTCGGAGGACGAGCCACCGGACCGCGTACCGCCCAACGCCGACGACCGTCAGGAGTGCGACGAAGATGCCCGCCACGCCGCCGAACCCTTCCGTCCCGAAGGCGTCCGGGACCGCGAGCAGGTAGCCCGTCACCGGCAGGCCGACCAGCAGCGTGAGGCCGAGCCACAGTTTGACGAGCTTCGTCGACGGCGTCGTTTCGTGGATCGGTTCGTCCGAATCGTCGGTCGTGTCGGAAGCTGGCATGATCTTACACCAAGATGACGACGTTCGTTCCCGCAGCGTTGACGAGGATGGTTCCCACGGCGTACACCGCGGGCGCGGCACAGACTGCCAGGACCACCAGCAGTGCGCTGGACCGCGACGTGTTGTGGTTGAGGCGTGCACCCAGGTACAGCGAGTAGAGGAGGTACAGTGCGGAGAGGGCGAGCACCGCGAGCGCGACCTGTCCCTGGAGCGAGAGGCCGCTGACGGTCACCGGGTCCGGGCGTCCCCCGGGCAGTTCCAGGCTCGCACCGAACAGGTCGATGAAGAAGTAAAAAAAGCGCTTTTGAACCCACACGAGGAGGTCGTCGGCCACCCGAACCGCGGGACTCTGCGAGAGATACCAGGTGACGCTGAACATCACGGCGAGGTACGCGCTCGTCGAGTAGACGACGGTGTGGACGGTGCGCACGATACCGTCGGAGTTCAGTGTCACCAGGACGCCGAGGTGGTACGTGCCAAGGACCAGCACGGTCAGTGCCAGCAGGAACAGGCAGTTGTTCGCCAGTGCGACGAGGAACTGCCAGAACGCCGCCGGGTCCGACACGCCCGGCAGCCACAGCGTCCCAAACCAGGCCGGCGGGGCCGCGTCCGAGGTCACCCCGACGCCACCCAGCGTCAGGGGAACGGCGTACAACAGGAGGTTCGCGACGTACACCCACGCCAGTCGGAGCACCGTCCGGAGCGTCACGATCGGATTGCGGTCCGTGCCGGTCGTCTGTACGGCGACGAAGTTCTCGGGCTGGAACACCGCGTGGAACGTCCCTCGGACAGTTCTGACTGCGAGGTTCCCGGCCATCGTGTCCGCCTGCAACGTCTCTGGTATCGTACGTAACGGTTGTGGCCAGGTCCCCGACGTCGCCGTTCAGTCCGCCCTCGTCTCCGTCTCCCCGTCGGCGTCCGGGAGTCGGAGGCGGGCAGTCGTCCCCTCGTCCGTCTCGAAGGAGGCGTCGCCACCGAGGGCGTCGACGCTCCACTGCACGAGCCACAGTCCGATCCCACTGGCGTGTTCGAGGTCCGTCTCGGCGTCGTCGCCGAGGACCGCCACCTCGTGGTCGGGGATGCCCGGCCCGTCGTCCGTGACGGTCAGGACGACCGACTCCGACGAGGAATCGGTCGCGAGGCTCACGACCACCTCCGCTCCCGGGCCTCCGTGTTCGAGGGCGTTCTCCACCAGTTCGCCGACGGCCAGTCGGAGGAGTTCGACGTTCGTCTCGACCGTGGCGTCCTCCGGCACGTCGACCGACAGCGTCGCGTCCGGGTAGTCCCCACGGGCGTCCGCGACGACGTCCGACAGGAGCGGGTACAGCGGGGCCACCTCCGTGTGGGTCTCCTCGCCCGCGATGGTTTCGAAGGTGCGGGCCTTCTCGCCGAGCGTGACCAGACCCTCGATCTCGTCCAGGACCGTCTCGACGTGGTCGCGCAGGTCCGGATCCTCCAGTTGGCCGGCGACGAGTTCGGCGTGGCCGCGGACGACGGTGAGGTCGTTCCGGAGGTTGTGCCTGAGGACGCGGTTCAGGACCGTCAGGCGCTGCTCGCGGCGGCGTTCCTGGGTCACGTCCTGGAGGACCACCGTCCGTCCGATGGGCGTTCCCGTCGCGTCGGTGAAGGGGGACGCCGTGACGGCGTACCGGCGTTTCATCCCGGCGGTTCTGATCGCGAGCGTCTCGTCGTCCAGCCCGAACTCCGTCTCGACGAGGTCAGAGACGGGCGTCGCCAGGGCCTCCTCGGCGGTGACGTCGAGGACGCGTTCGGCCTCGTCGTTGAGCGTCACGACGCGGTCCGCGTCGTCGACGAGGATCACCGCGGTCCCGAGGTCGTCGACCGCCGCACGCTCGCCGGCCCGCCGAACGCCCGGCGTGAGGACGAACATCCGGGCCTGGAACAGCGCGTACATGTCGAGCGCGAGGTGAAACGGGAACGCGACGGCGGTGAGGTTCAGTTGCCAGCCCGGACCGATCCGGAACAGCCAGGGCAGACTCGCGAGGACGACCGGGAGCGGCGACAGCGCGATGGCGACGGCCTGCCGGCGGTAGTCCTGGCCGTAGCTGACCACGGTGTCGACGAGGAGCAACACGCCGACGGTCACCAGCAGGTAGTCCAGGCCGACGGTCAGGTAGAACCACGCGCCGCGGTCGTAGGTGACGGTCGCCGCACCGTAGACCGGGTCGACGGCGTAGTTCGTCTGGACCAGGTCGTGGACGGGCGCCGTCGCGACGACGAGCGTCGACGCCACGAGGGCGAGGCCGACGCCGACCACCGGAAGCGACCGCAGCAGGTAGTTCCGCCCGGTGTACGCGAGTGCGAACGCGAAGAAGGTGAACCCGACGCCGTTGACCGCCAGCCACAGTGGCCCCTCCAGCAGTCGTCGGTAGAACGGGTCGAAGACGGTGAGTGCGACCGCGTACGTCGCGGCCCACAGCACCATCGCGCCGACGAGGACGACGAACAGACGGCCGCCGGGGCGGTCGCGGTACGGCCAGACGCGTCGCAGGAAGTACAGCGTCAGGACCGCAGAGAGCCCCGTGACGACCGCCGGCAGGGACAGCGAGACCATTCGGTGAGACGAAAAAACGGACCCCAGGTATAAATTACCGTTCGCCGGCGCCGTCGCCGGTATCGTCGCCGTCCGATCCGGGCTCGTCGGTCGAGTGGCCCTCGTCGGTCGAGTGGCCCTCGTCGGTCGACCGGCCCTCGTCGTCCCACGCGCCGTCGCGTGCGTAGGCCTCTAGCACCTCGCGCTCGACGTCCTCCAGGACCGCCTCGTGTGTCGCCTCGAGGACCACCGGCGGCGCGTGGCCGTCCTCGCGGGCCTCGATCCACCGCGGCACGCAGACACACCAGCGGTCACCGGGGTCCAGGCCGGGGAAGTTCAGGTCGGGCCGGGGGGTCTCCAGGTCGTTGCCCTGCGCGGCGGTGTAGGTCAGGAAGTCGTCGGTCATCACGGCACAGATCTCGTGCCGGCCGGGGTCCCGCTGGACGTGCCGACAGTGCCCGTCGCGCAGGAACCCCGTCTCGGGGTCCTCGCTGCACGGTTCGAGTTCGGAGCCCAGGACGTTTCGGTCCACACCGGACCTGTGGGCGCGCTCCCGAAATGTCTCCCGGTCGCGACGGTGGCTCACGCTCCGACGTCGCCCGTCGCGTACCGTCGGCCGTGCGATCCGCGACGGCGTCTGTCGCGGGCGGGAACGCCCCTCGTTGCCCCGATATCACGTCCCGGCGTCGGCCGGCTCCTCGTCGCGTGGCGCGGTCCGGTCCTGGACCCACTCCTCGTGGCGGTCGACGACGGGCGCCGGCGCGTCCGCCAGGACCTCTCGGCCCCGGTCGAGCCACTCCCGGGCACGCGCCTCGTCGCCCGCGTCCTGACACGCCTCGACGAGTCGCTCCAGGGCTCGCAGCGCGTCCTGTGGGGCACCGACCGCTTCGAAGCGGTCGAGTGCCGCTGCCCAGTGGTCCCGCGCGGCGTCGAGGGAGTCCGTTTCGGCGGCGACCGCTCCCCGCACCAGTCGCACCCGGCCCTGCAGGTGCGGCACCTCGGTTCGCTCGGCGGTCTCCTCGGCGTTCGTGGCGTACTCGTCGGCGGCGTCGAGGTCGCCGGTCGCCAGCGCGAGTCGCGCGCGTTCGAGGTGCGCGTCCGCGACGGTTTCCGGGTACTCGTCCGGGTCCTTCCGTTCGAGGACCGCCGAGAGGGCCTCGTCGGCGCGGTCGTACTCCCCGCGTTCGCGTGCGACGGTCCCGATGCCTTGGCGAGCGGCCAGTTCGAGGTCGGGACTTCCGAGGTCGTTCGCGATGGCACGAGCCTCCTCGAAGTACTCGTCGGCGGCGTCGTGGTTGCTGCGTCGCACGGCGAGCTCGCCACGGGAGACGAGGGCGCGCCCCTCGCCGTGTCGACTGCCGATCTCCCTGGCGACCGCCAGGCTCTCGTCCAGGTGCTCCTCGGCCCGGTCGTACTCCCCCTGGAGCCGGGCGACGTTTCCGAGGTTGTTGAGGGTCGCGACCCAGCGGTTCCGGTTCCCGATGTCCCGCTTGAGTTCCAGACTCCGGGCGTAGTACTCCCGGGCACGGTCGTACTCTCCCTGTTTCTCGTAGATGAGTCCGAGGTTGTTGAGACCGCTCGCCTCGCCCTCGACGTCCCCGAGTTCGCGTCTGATCGACAGCCCCTTCTCGAAGTGCGTGCGGGCACGGTCGTACTCCCCGCGGTTGTAGGCCAGCGAGCCGAGGTTCTGGAGGATCACCGCCTCGCCGCGTCGGTCGCCGAGTGCCCTGTCGATGGCGAGGCTCTCCTCGTAGTATTCCCGTGCGTGCTCGATTTCTCCCTGGCGCTTCGTGACGAGTCCGAGGTTGTTGAGGCAGGCCGACTCCACCTTCCGGTCGTCGATCTCGCCCGCGATGGCGAGCGCCGTCTCGAAGTGCTCGACCGCCCGGTCGAAGTCGCCTTCGAGGTCGGCGACGTCGCCGAGGCTCTTCCGAGTCCGTGCCTCGACGCTCCGGTCGTCGACCTCCCGTGCGATGTCGAGTGCAGTCTCCAGTTGATCGCGCGCCCGTCCGTAGTCGCCGCGTTTTTGTGCGATCTTCCCCAGTCGCCGGATCGCGTCCGCTTCGGTGGAGCGGTCGCCGTGCTCCGTCGCCCGTGTCGCCAGTTCCCGGTACTCGTCGGCCGCACGGTCGAGGTCGCCGGCGATCTTCCACATCCGTCCCCGGAACTGGAGACAGAGGAACTCCGTCTCCGGCGAACACGCCGACGGCAGCCGGATCGACGACGACTCGGTCGTCCCGAACAGCGGCGCCAGGTTCGCGTTCGACCGTCCCAGTTCGAACACCGACTCGACGACGTCGTCGGCCCAGTCCGTCGGTTCGGCGACGATTCGATCCAGTCCGGGCGTCCGGCCGCCGATCAGACGTGCGAGGCGATCACAGCGGTCGGGGTCGTCGGCGAGCGCGAACAGCGCGGAGAGACATCGTCCGAACCGTCGTTCGGCGGCGCGTTCGCCCTCCGCCTCGAGCACCCGTTCGAGGAACCGGGTCGACCACGACTCGTGGATCCCCCGGTACCGCTTCGACCCCGACCCCTCGAAGAGGACGTGGCCCTCCAGGCGGTCGACGGCCGCTTCGACCGCCGGGTCTGGCCCTGCCGCGTCGGAGCGGTCGAGGCCGGTGACGTACAACAGTTCGGGGTGTAACTCGACGCCGCCGGCGTTGAGGGCGTTGGCGAGGACGCCGACGTCGAGTGCGACGTCCCCGACGTCCGCGAGGTCGGTCCGGACGCTGTCGACGTCGTCGTCCAACGTCGTCGGGCCGCCGCCGTTGTACTCCGCGAGGGGGTTCGCGTGCCGGGCGACGCGGTGACCCAGGAGCAGCATCGACCCCGGCATCCCCGCGTCGGTGTCGGCCGACTCGATCTCCTCTAGCAGGCGGTCCGGCTCCACGTCGAGTGCCGTGTCCAGGACCGCCTCCGCCTCGGAGAGCAACTGGCGACAGTCGTCCTCGCCGACCGGCGGCATCGGCATCACCTCGACGGACTCCCGGCGGAAGGCGTCGAGTCGAGCGTCCAGACCGGAGTCGCCCGGACTGTGCCACTCGTCGTTCCGGGCGTCGAGGAGGAACGCGACGTCTTCGCGGCCCGACAGCGACCGCATCACCTCGAACACGCCCTCCGTGGCGGCCCTGACCGCGTCCTCGACGACGACGAGGGTCGGACCGGACGCGCGCCTGAGCACCCGTTCGAGGACGGCCGTCGACTGGAACGGGCTCCCGGCGTCCCACTCGCGGTACAGCACCGCGCCGTTTCGCTCATCGTACCACCGGCAGGCGACGCTCTTGCAGACGGTGCTCTTCCCGGCGCCGGCCGGTCCGATCAGTGCGACGTCGCCGTCGTCCAGTCCGTCCAGGACGGCGTCGGTCAGCGGTGTCCCGTCCGGCAACTGCCGTTCGACGGCGTGGCCGGCGGCGACTTCCGGGAGTCCAAGCCCGGCACGCCAGGCGGTGTCCGGTGACAGGGCGTCGCTCCCCCGGAAGAACTCCTCGTCGACCCTGACGAACCCCTCGGAGCGAAGGGCCGGCGGGAGGCGGGCGCCGGTGAGCGTGGACAGGTCGTGGCGCGCGGACGGCGACCGCAACTGGTCCGTCGCCGTCTCGCCACCTCGCTTGAGTCGCTCGTACTTCCGGTGTACCCAGTCGATGCCGGACTGCGAGGGTGCGGTGATGGCGCCCGCGACGCCGTCGGCCTCGTAGGTGACGAGGAAGGCGCTGTCGGGCGGGTCGTCTCCGGCGTCGGACGGGTCGTCGGCCGTCCCCGTGAGGACGAGTCCGTACGGCGGTGCGTCGACGCTGACGGCGGTGAACCCGTCGGCATCCACCAGATCGTTCGTGAGTTCGGGGAACTCCTCGCGGAGGCGGTCGAGCAACGACGGTGCGGCGAGTACTTCGACGTCGACGTCGCG
>CAZIVN010000096.1:0-8791 GCA_964542685.1 uncultured Halobacteriales archaeon | reverse complement strand
GCACAGCGAGTCCTGGGCGCTCCGCGTCGCCCGGCCGCTCCGGGGGGCACAGGTCCTGATGTACCCGCTCGTGGCGGTGTTCGACCTGCTCACCCGTGGCGTCAACGCGGCGCTCGGCAGCGAGGGTGGCCTGGAGAACGCGTACGTCACGCGCTCCGAGGTCCGGGAAGTGATCGAAGCCGGCCAGCGCGCCGGCGTGTTCACGGAGGAGGAACACCGGATGCTCCAGCGTCTGCTCCGGTTCCACAACCGGACCGCCAAGGAGACGATGGTCGCTCGACTCGACGTCGTCGCGGTGGAGGCCGACGCGAGCGTCGAGACGGCCATCGACGCCTGTCTCGACAGCGGGTACACGCTCCTCCCCGTGTACGAGGACGTGATGGACGCCGTCGTCGGCACCGTCCACGTCCGGGACTTGCTCCTGGCGGAGCGCCGAGACGGTGACGCGACGGTCCGCTCCGTCGCGACCGAGGCCCACGTCGTCCCGGAGTCCAAGGAGGTCGACGACCTCCTCACGGAGTTGCGGGCCGAGCGGCAGCGAATGGCCGTCGTGGTGGACGAGTTCGGCGCGATGGCCGGTGTCGTGACCATCGAGGACATCGTCGAGGAGATCATCGGCGAGGTGCTCTCGGAACGCGAGTCGCCGCCGATCCGGTGGCTCGACGACGGCGTCGCGATCGTTCGGGGGGAACTCAACGTCCACGCCGCCAACGAGGGCCTCGAGGCCAGTCTCCCCGAGCGCGGCGACTTCGAGACCGTCGCCGGACTGGTCCTGCACGAGGCCGGGCGACTGCCCGGAGAGGGAGAGTCCGTGACCGTCGACGGCGTCCGACTCGTCGCCGAGACGGTGGAGAAGGGGCGCATCCTGGAGGTGCGCGTCGACGGCAGGAGTCCCGGCGACGACCGGGCCTCGGCGACAGCGTAGCCGGCCGCTCGCGACTGGCGGCCTCCTCCTCCGTGCCTACAGGAACTACGTATCTATGGACCACCTTTTTGTCAGGTACTACCGATGACAGTGGTGTGATTTAACGTGTTAACAATTGTCGGTGGTGGCGGTGCGGAGCTCGCAGAACCGCCGCGGAACCACTGCGGTGGGCCGCGGTCACCGGGGGTCGACGGGTGACGCCCGACTCGGGGGGCCACGACGGTGACGTATCGGATCCGCCAGTCGTCGGGGGCACGGTCGTCGACGAAGAGTCGGGCGAGCCCCTGTCGGGGCTCATCGTCGAAGTGCGTACGGGACGGCCGTCTCCCGACGGCGCGGGCCAGCGACGCCCGCTCGACCGAGTGGAGACCGACGAAGCGGGCCGGTTCAGCGTGGCGGCGACCGGGGCCGGGAACGCGGAGGCTGTCTCTATCGACGTCCTCGACGGGGACCAGTTCGTCGGACGAACCGTCGTCGAGAACCCGGGAGATGCCACCGACCTCACAGTTCCAGTCGACCCCGCAGGGCGATCGCTGAAGGGGCTGATCGCTGCCGCTGTCGGTGCAGTCGGCGCCCTCGCCGGCGGTGCGATCGCGTACGACGAACTGTTCGGCGGTAGCGGGAGCGATGGTGGGGGGACTCAGGACGACGCCGGGTCCGACGAATCGTCGTCGGAGGGCGACCAGTCGTCGGACGACGACACCGACGACACGTCGGACGGAGGAGTGCCCGCAGTGCCCGCCAACGTCGTCGCGTCGGCCGGCAGCGACGCGATAACGGTCACGTGGGACCCCGTCGACGGAGCGTCGACCTACACGCTCTACTGGGACACGTCCGAGGACGTGTCGCCGGAGACCGGAACGGCCCAGTCGGACGTTTCGTCACCCTTCACCCACGACGACGTCGACGCCGGAGCGACGTACTACTACGTGGTGACGGCGATCAACGACGCCGGGGAGAGTCCGGCGTCGGACGTCGCGCAGGCGACGGTGGAGACGACGGAACTGACCGTTCCCGAGCCGGACACGACCACGCAGACGACCGTCGACGAGACCGCCAGGGTGCTCTACGAGGGCGAGGACGCGGTACAGTCGGGCGTCGAGGAGGGGGCCATCGAGGACGACAGGGTGTCCGTCGTCCGGGGGACGGTGACCAGTCGGGGCGGCGACGCCCTCGCGAACGTGACCGTCAGCACGCCGGAGAACCCGGATCTCGGGACGACGAAGACCAGATCCGACGGGCGGTTCGACATGGCGATCAACGGCGGTACGCACGTCGTCCTCCGGTTCGAACGCTCGGGCTACCTCCCCGTCCAGCGGAAGTTCGGTCTCGGTCCGAACGCGCAGCGTCGGGCGCCGCCGGTGGCGCTCGTCCGGGAGGACGAACAGAGCACGACCGTCGAGATGGACACGGACGAGGGACAGATCCACCGGGCGTCGACGGTGTCTGACGGTGACGGCGACCGCCAGGCGACCGTCTACGTGCCGCCGGGAACGGCGGCCTCGCGGAGCGACGACGGCACGGCACCGACGTCGCTCGAACTCCGTGCGACCGAGTACACCGTCGGCGAGGACGGTCCCGACGCGATGCCAGCCGAACTCCCGTCGAGCGTCGGCTACACCTACGCGCCGGAACTCAGGGGTCGCGACGCCAGCGGCGGCTCCTCCGGTGACTCGTGGTCGGGCTTCGGATCCGGTCCGTTCGTCGAGCGGGACGGCGAGGGCGACGTGGAGTTCGACCAGCCAGTCGTCGAGTACGAGTACAACTTCCTCGACTTCCCGGTCGGGACGCCGGTCCCGGTCGGATTCTACGACGACGAGCAGGCGAACTGGAAACCGTCGGACGACGGCCGAGTGATCGAGATTCTCGACGTCGACGGTGGGTCGGCGACCCTGGACGTCGACGGCAGCGGCGAGGCCGCGACGGACGCACAGCGCCAGGACCTCGGGATCACCGACGACGAACTCGCGACGCTCGCGGACAACTACGAGGCCGGCGACCAGCTGTGGCGGACGCCGGTCCCGCACTTCACGCCGTGGGACTGCAACTGGTCGTCGTTCCCGCCCGAGGACTCGGTCCCGCCGCTGCCCGAGATTCCGGAGATAGAGCGCGTGATCGACGAGACGCCGCCAGAACCGCCCTCGACGCCGAAAGGAGAGAAAGCCGAGGAGAAAGACGACGACCCCTGCGAGGACTGACAATGTTACACCTACGAAGTGCAGTTCAGATCAAACCACAGACGGCGAGCGCGGCGGTACAGATTCCCGGAACCGACCTGTCGCTGAACTACCGCAGTGACCGGGTTCCCGGGAGAGAGATCGCCAGGAGCATCCGAATGCCTCTGACGGGGTCGGACCCGCCGGAGTCCCTCAACGGGGTGCGCGTGACCGTCGACGTCGCCGGCCAGCACCACGAACTGTCGTTCGGTCCCGAACCCGACCAGGTCCGGTGGTTCGTCTGGGACGGGAACGACGCCTACGGCAACAGGGTCCAGGGGAGCCAGACCGCCGACGTCGAGATCACCTACCTGTACGACGCGACCTACGAGATGCCGGCCCCGGACAGCGACGTCGCGCGATCGTTCGGCCGACAGAACCCCTCGGCGTCGGCCCAGGAGTTCGAGTCGCGAAACGAGATCGGACTGTCGACGTCCTGGACCGTCGAACTGATGCGGTACGAGACGATCGACCTGGGGCTCGGCGGCTGGACGCTGGGGCCTCACCACCAGATCGACGTCCAGAACGACTCCAACCGGAAGACGCTGTGGCGCGGTGACGGGAGCGTGCGGAGCGTGCCAGGGATGCGCTCGCACCGAGTCGACCGGGTACAGCCCAGCAGGACCGCCTCGGCACTCGACGGCAGTGACCGGTACCGCAAGCACCTCGTCCACGTCACCGGGGACGGGACGGTCCTGGTCGCCTCGTCGACCGTCGTCGGGGTCGGCGACGTCCTCCACGAGATTCCGCGCAGTGACTTCGCCGAGGTGATGGGACCGGGTGGACGCTCGTTCCAGGACGTCGCCACCCGCCTGGCCGGGTTCGCGTCGACGAGCGTGTTCCAGGACGACGTGGAGGACGACCTGGTGGCCGAGGACGCAGCGCTCGGGTACCTGAGCGGGATCGCCTCGGACTCGAGTGGCAACCGCTACGTGGTCGAGAACGAGATCGACGTCGTTCGCCGGATCACGCCCGACGGCACCCTGGAGTTCTTCGCCGGGACTGCGACGGGAGCCACAGAGTCGGGGCGGGACGGCGAGTACGACTCCTACGAGGACTGGCGGGCGGCCACGGACGGCGACCCCGCGAACGAGACGCCGATCAAGGCCCCGCAGTCGATCGCGATGTCGCCCGACGGAAACGTGTACATCGGCATGCGCGTCGGGTTCGAGAACGTCATCTCTCGGGTCAGTCCGGACGGCCGGATCCACCACGAACTCGGACCGTTCCCCGACCAGGACTACATCGACGGCCCCATGGCGTGCGGTCCGAACGGGAACCTGTTCGTCGCGACGGCGGGCACCGTGTTCCGCGTCGACGCCCGGAACGACCTCACCGCCGTGGCGGGCCGCGGCCCGGACGAACTCCTCGACGGACGGTATCGTCCCGCGGATGCGCCCGACCACCACGTTCCCGTCGGCGATGCTCTCGTCGGGTCGGTGGTGGGGATGGACGTCGGGCCGGACGGACGCGTGTACGTCGCAGACGTGCAGGCGGCCGAAGCCCCGGACGGTGGGGAGGACAGGTCGACTATCGAGACCACGATCCGGGCGTTCCGGCCCGGCGGCGAACTCGTGCGGGTCGCCGGCTACGGCGACGACTCCGTCGACACCGGCGACCCGATCCGGAACTCCTTCTCGAACGCGGTCGAGTTCCCGAACGCCGTCGACGTCGCCCTCAGTCCGGGGTCCGAACTGTTCTTCGCCGGGCCGACCCGGTCCTTCGACGGTGGGGGATTCGTCTTCGGTCGGATACGGATGTCGACGAATCTCGACACGATCTACTTCGCTTCCCAGGACGGGAGCGCGCTCCACGAGTTCACCGACAAGCGTCACACCGCGACGTACGACGCACTCACGGGGACGACGAGGTACACCTTCGAGTACGACGACGACGGTGCTCTCGTGGGCGTGACCGACGCCGACGGCGAGACCGTCGGGGTCGAACGCGACGACGACGGCGCTCCCACCGCCCTGGTCGCCCCCGGCGGTCGGCGAACCGAACTGGTGACCAACGACGACGGGTACCTCGCCGAGATCACCACGCCGGGCGGGAGAGCCATCGGCTTCGACTACGCCGACGGTGGCCTCCTCAGGGAGGTGACGCCCCCGAGTGGCGAGGCAACCTCCATCGAGTACACCGACCAGGGTCGGGTCCAGGCGAGGACCCGGGCGACCGGCGGCCGCGACGAGTTGCTCCGGGAGACGACCACGAGCGGGTACGAGATCACCCACGTCACGCCCGAACTCCGCGAGACCACGATCGGCGAGGAAACGGGCCAGGCGGGCCGGCGCATCACCACGGCGTGTTGTGGCGGCGCGACGAGCGAGACGCTGCTCACTCCAGACGGCGAGTACCGGACGACTCTGGAGGACGGTGCGACCAGGATCACGTCCACGTCGCCCGACCCCCGGTTCGGAGACCAGGCTGCGTTCCCCTCGAAGTCGACGTACGAGACGCCGAGTGGCACGGCCTACACGACCGAGATGACGCGGTCGGCCACGCTGACCGATCCCCTCGACCTCCTGAGCGTCGAGTCGCTCACGGAGACCTCGACGGTCACCGGCCGATCCTACGAGCGGTCATACGACGCGGACGCGAACGGCGTCACCCTCACCAGTCCCGCGGGCCGGAGCGTCGACGTCGGCCTCGACGCCGGCCGCCTCTCGACCATCGACCCCGCAGACGTCGACCCGGTGTCTGCCACCCGCGACGACGTCGGCAACGTCACCCAACTCGGCCCGGCGGGGAACGAGGTGTCGGTCGAGTACGACGGCCAGCGTCCGGCCGCAGTCTCCGACGCGGAGGGTCGCCGGAGCGAGATGGCCTTCGACGACGACGGGCTCCCGTCCTCGTTCACGACGCCACTCGGGCACACGACCACCTTCACGGCGGACGACGACGGCTACCTCTCGCAGATGACTCGCCCGGGTGGTGACGTCCACGACTACACCTTCGACGCGAGCGGCGAACTGCGCAGTTACAGTCCCCCGGGAGGCGGTACGTTCGACCTCACACACGACGCCGACGGACTCCCGACGGAACTCTCGCCGCCAAGCGGGCGAACGGTCGAGAACGACTTCGACGCCGCAGGTCGGCTCGCGGGGACCACTCACCCCGACGCCACGGTGTCCATCGAGCGCGACGCTGCCGACAGGGTAACCGGCCTCACGTGGTCCCCCGCGGCCGGCGACGACCAGACCGTCTCGATGGATCGCGACGGCGAGCAACTCTCGGAACTGTCCTACGCTGGGCCAGCCTCCGGAACGTTCGCGTACGACCACGACGGCGACGGCCGGGTGACGACGCTCACGTACCCCGACGGGACCAGTCGGTCGCTGTCCCACGACGACGACGGCTTGCTCACCGAGTGGGGACCGTTCACCGTCGAGCGCGACGGTCCGATGGGCAAGCCCTCACGGATCACCGACGGCACGCTCACCGTCGAGTTCACCTACGACTCGCGCGGTCGCGTGGCGACGCGCACCCACGACGTCGACGGGACGACGCTGTACGACGTCGACTACACCTACGACGCGAGCGGACTCCTCGTCGAACGCGCCGAGACCGTCGCGGGAACGGCCCGCACCGAGACGTTCACCTACGACGACGACGGCCAGTTGGTGGCCGTCGACCGCGACGGGACCACGGTCGAGTCGTACGACTACGACGCCGACGGCAACCGTACCTCGCGGAGCGTCGACGGGACCACCGAGTCGGCGTCGTACGCTCCGGGTGATCGGCTCACCGACCACGGTGGAACGACCTACGGCTACGACGACGACGGGTTCGTGACCGACCGCGGCGGTGACGCGTTGACCTACGGCGTGATGGGCGATTTGCTCGACGCGACGCCCGACGGTGGGAGTCAGGTCACGTACTCCTACGACGGGTACGGACGGCGAACCGCCCGCTCGGCGGGCGGTGGAACGACCGAGTACCTCTACGGGGACACGAACAACCCCACGCAGGTGACGGTCGCGCGCGACCCCTCCGGCACCCGGACGCACTACGTCTACGACCCGTACGGTCGGGTCGTCGCGCTCGAACGCGGTGGAGACTGGTACTACGTGGCCACGGACCAGGTCGGCACGCCGCGGGTCGTCGCAGCGGCCGACGGCACGGTCGTCAGAGAGATCGATCGAGACGCGTTCGGCGCGGTCCGCTCGGACAGCGCCCCGGACTTCGAGTTGCACGTCGGCTTCGCGGGTGGCATCCCGGACCCGGCTACCGGCCTCGTCCGGTTCGGCCAGCGGGACTACGACCCCTCGTCGGGCAGGTGGCTCGGTCGCGACCCGCTGTTGCTCCTCGGCGAGCAGTTCAACTTCTACGCCTACGTCGACAACGACCCGGTCAACGGCGTCGACCCGACCGGCCTCTCCTGGGAGTGCTGGGCCGAAGAGATGGGCGAGAACTTCGGGAAGATGCTCGAACACACCGACCTCATCGGCAAACTGCTGAACGAACTGGGCGTCGACACCGGATCGACCGACTACGAGTCGCTGTTCAAGGAGGGGATCAAGGAGTTCGCGAAGAACATGGCGAAGGGAGCCTCGCGGAAAGCCGCCGCGAAGGCGGCGGCCAAGCAGATGCTCAAGAGCGCGACCCGTGGCGGCTACTACCAGCTCGCACTGTACGGCGGTCTCCTGGTCGGGTCGGGCATCTACGCGGGGATCAAGGAGTACTTCGGGCAGGGCCCCGGCGAGGCACTCTACGAACTCCTCCACGGCCGGAGCAACCACCTGAAGCTCTGCGAGGCGGTCAAGCGTGGCCTCGTCGATCACCCCTGTCCCGAGAAACTGCCGATGGAGTGCTGTTAGCCGCCGCGCGTCGACGCCCGGGATCGCATCCCGCGGGCGTGACGGGCCACTACCCGCCGGAGGCGCTCCGCCTCGTTGCCAGACGCGCTCACGACCGCGACGAGGTCCCCGGGAAGCCGTTCGAACCGGACCACGTCGACGGTGTCCTCCCCGACGGATTCCCACTCGACGACGCCCGTTGCGGGGTCCTCACGGACCGTCGCGGACCCCGTCTCGCGGACCCACTCGTCGACGGAGTCCTCGATGCGGTCCGTTCCCGTCGCGGGATACGCTGCGGCCTCGACGGACAGGGGGCCGTCCGCGTCGGCGGTCGCGACGAACCCGGTCGCCGCTCCCGACGACGGTACGAACGCGTCGACTGCGGCGTCTACGTGGCGGGCCAGCGGGGCCGTCGTGGCGTCGACGGCCCACTCGACGTAGGCCGCCCCGTCGGTGAGGTCGTCTCGTTCGGGCAGGACTGCGTCCGGCGTCGCCGCGGTCGCCCGTTCGTCCGCCGCTCCCCCGACGACGGCGCCGGCGTTCACGGCCGTCGCGACGCTGGAGAGTATCAGGAAGGCCCGTCTGGAGAACCCCCGTCTGTCGCGCTCGTCGCTGTCGGTCTCCGGCCGCCTGTGGTCGGTGGTGAGCATGTACGTGACGCTCCTGTTGGCCCGTGCGGACCGATACCGACCCAACGACGGCTGAATCATTAATACTTCCCCCGGATCACCTGCACGTGCCCGAACGGACGGGTACCCTGATCGGTGACCGGAGCCGCTCTCACTCCTCTCTGTCCTTCAGCCACTCGTCCAGCAGGTCCCTGATCGCCGCCTCGCGACTGTCGCGGTGGT
>CAZIVN010000095.1:0-8801 GCA_964542685.1 uncultured Halobacteriales archaeon | reverse complement strand
CGTCGTCGGTGCGTTCCGGTTGGGCCGCCGCGCCGCCGCTCGCCGGTGCGCCCTCGTCGCCGTCGGTCGGCGGTGGCGGACCGTCCGACGCGGACGGATCGACTCCCTCCTCCGGCATACGAACGGCTCGAATCTCGTGGGGCGACCTGTTAAATCTCGCCGAGACACAATCCGTGATTTTAGTTACCGTGGTACGTTTCAACCGGGCCGTCGAACGGAGCACCAATGCGTGGGGTGTCGAACGAAACGTACCGGGACGTGTTGCTGGTCGCGGCGCGTCGCCTCGGCTTCGCCCTGCTCGTGGTCTGCCTGGTGCTGTCGGTGCTGTTCGTCGCGGTGTTGCAGACGCCGCCGCCGGAACAGCGAAACCCGCTCGCCCAGGCCGACGTGGAGCGTCCCGACGACGCCGGCATCCTGGCCGTCGTCCACGACGACTCGCGGCCGCTGCACGACCGCTACCGCGCCTGGATGGAGCGGTACCTGACACTCGACTGGGGGACGACGACGACCCCGAACGGCGACACCGTCTCCTACGAGCGGGCGGTCCTCGACCGACTCGCGGTGACCGCCGTCGTGTTGCTCCCGGCGCTCCTGTTGACGGGTGCCGTCAGCGTCGTCGCGGGGCTGTACGGCGGCCTCAACCCCGGCTCCAACCCCGACCGCGTCGCCCGGATCGCGGCGTACCTCGGTTTCGCGGTCCCGAGTTTCTTCCTCGGCATCGTCATCACGTACTTCGGTATCTTCGAGTTCCAGTGGCGGAACGTGTGGTACGACCCGGAGCGTGGGCTGTTGACCGTCCACAACCTGCGCCGACTGGTACTCCCGTCGGCGGTGCTGGCGGTGGCCATCATGGGCGTCCAGTTGCGCCAGGTGCGCTCGGCGACGCTCCAGCACCGCTCCTCGGCGTTCGTCCGCCTCGTCCGGGCGAAAGGCGGCGGGGTCCGAACCGTCGGCAGACACGTGTTCCGGGTGACGCTGGTGCCGGTCGCGTCGGCGTTGCTCTCGGAGTTACTTGGCCTCCTGTTGCTCGCGGTCATCGCCGTCGAGATGGTGTTCAAGGTGCCCGGCTACGGGAACATGCTGCTGGCGGCCGCCTACTCGCGCGAACCCGATCCCATCGTGGCCGTGACCCTCGTGACGGTCGCCATCGCCATCGGGAGCCGACTCCTCGAGGACGGCCTCGCCCACACGCTCGACCCGCGCGTCGGGTCCGGGGAGTAGCCTCCGACGGACGGCGAGTCTCCACCGACGGCCGGCTGGCGCCGCCACCGAGACCAGAACGGATCGTGTCACGTTCCGGGAAACGTCGGAGAAACAACGCGTAGGCGGTGGATACTGGAGTTATTCTTATATACCTCGGAAGTCATATTTGTGATATGTCCACGAGAGAGGGACCACTGTGGAACCTGTATCGGAACCGGATCGGGCGGCCGAGAACCGACGACGAAGTGTTCGGCTACTGGGTGTTCGTGTTCGGATTGCTGATTGCCGCACTCGGCTTCCTGCTGTTCCTGCCCAGCGAGGCCGCCGGGACGACCCGACAGTACAGCATCATGCTCGCGGCGCTCGGCCTCGCCCTGTTGCTCGCTGGCCCGGTGATCCGACTGCCGCTGGAGCGACCGGCGACGTACACGACCTACCTGGGCGTGTTGCTGTGTTTCGCCGGCGTGGTCTGGTTCTGGACGGTGTTCCCGCAGGACTGGAACGTCCAGACCGGCGATCAGAACGTCATCGTCGTCTACGCCGTCGGGGTCGCACTCATCGCGATCGGCGGCGTCGTCATCCCGATGCTGACCCAGACCGAGAGCGAGGCGGCCGCCGCCGAAGAACTGGCCGCCGCCGAGTCGGCCCGCGAGGAGAGCGAAGCGGACGCCGACGCGGCACGCCAGGAGCGCGACGAGGCGGCCGCCGAGCGCGACGAACTGGCGGCGGAACGCGACGAACTGGCTGACGACCTGGAAGCGCTCCGATCCGAGCGGGACGACCTCCAGGCACAGCTGGACGCCCTGCGGGCCAGTCAGGCCCAGTTCGAACTGTACGAGGACCGCGGCGGCGAGTACCGCTGGCGGCTCCGCCACCGGAACTCGAACATCGTCGCCGACTCCGGCGAGGGGTACACTCGCAAACACAACGCCCAGAAGGGCATGCAGAGCGTCCAGCGCAACGCCCTGGGTGCCGCAGTCGTCCACCAAGACCACGAACCCGAGATCGACGACGAGGAAGACTTGGACGAGGAACCGTTCGTCCCGGAGGCGGCCCAGGAGAGCCAGGCCGAGTTCGAACTGTACGAGGACAAGGGCGGCGAGTACCGCTGGCGCCTCGTCCACCGGAACGGCAACGTCATCGCCGACTCCGGCGAGGGGTACAGCCGCAAGGCCTCCGCCAAGAACGGCATCGAGAGCGTCCGGGAAAACGCCGTCCCGGCTGACTACCTCCGGTTCGATCCGACGTCGTTCGAAGTGTACCGCGACAGGGCCGGTGGCTGGCGGTGGCGACTCGTCCATCGGAACGGCAACATCCTCGCCGACTCCGGCGAGGCCTACACCCGCCGGCGGGACGCACGGCGCGCCATCGAGGCCGTGAAGGAACGGGTCGGCGACGAGGACGCCGTCGAGACCTACGAGGATGCGGCCGGCGAACACCGCTGGCGGCTGGTCGCCCCCAACGGCGAACCGATCGCCGACTCCGGCGAGGGGTACGCCTCGAGGAGCAACCTCGAGGACGCCGTCGAGCGCCTGCGTGAGTACGCCCCCGAGGCCGACGCCCTGGACGTCGGCTTCGCCGCCTTCGAGGTGTTCGAGGATCGGGGCGGCGAGTGGCGCTGGCGGCTCCGCCACCGGAACGGGAACGTCGTCGCCGACTCCGGCCAGGGGTACAGCGAGCGCGGCGACGTCCACGAGGCGATCGAACGGATCAAACGGCACGCGCCGGCCGCAGACACGACCGAGGCCTGATACGAAACCGTCTGAGGCGACGGACGACCGTCCACGGCCGCCTCGCCGGTGCGAGCGAGCGGTACCATTAGGCCGGTTCAGTTCTACGCTGTAGGTATGGACGAACTGACGGTCCTCTACGTCGCCGGCGAGGCCGGACCGGACCCGCCACCGGCGCTGACCGATCACCCGGACGTGTCGGTGACGCGTCTCGAAACCGCGGCGGCGGCCCTCGACCGCGTCGAGGAGTCACCCCCGGACTGCGTCGTCAGCGCGTACCACCTCCCCGACGGCACAGGCGCGTCGCTGACGGCGGCGGTTCGGTCGCTCGTGGCCGACCTGCCCGTCGTCCTGTACAGCGACGCCGACCGGACGACCGTCCGGGCGGACGACGCGGCGACAGTCGTCGAGTTCGTCGACGCGTCGGCGTCGAACGCGGAGCAACGGCTCGTGCAACTGATCTCCGTCGCGACGCGCCAGCGCTGTCACACGCCGTACCCCCTACCCGACGACGAGACCGGGCGACTCAAGGCGCTGCCGCCGGCCGACGACGACCGCGTCGGCGACGCGCTCGACCGACTCGCGCGACTGGCCGCCCTGTACTTCGACACGAAGTACGGGGCGATCAACGTCGTCGACGAACGCGTCGTGACCGCGTTCGGCCAGTACGGCGGCGCTCCGAGGCAGTTCCCGCGGGAAGCCAGCGCCTGCACGCACGCCATCCTCGAGGACGGCCCGACGGTGATTCCGGACATGCGGTCCGACCCGCGGTTCACCGGTGCCGACGCCGTCGCCGACCTCGACCTGGGGTTCTACGCCGGGGCGCCGATCGACGTCGACGGCTGGCCGGTCGGAACCGTCTGCGTGTACGACACCGAAGCCCGCGACGGAGTACCGGACGACGCCGACGAACTGTTCCTCGAGACGCTGGTGGCGGCGGCCCGCGACTGGCTGGCGACCCCGCCGACGAGGGGACCCGAGGGCCCCGCGACCGCAGGAGGGCGATCGGAATGAGAGAGAACTCCCCGCAGGAGCGCCCGTTCGCGGTGCCCGAGTACCTCCCCGTCGACGAACTGGGCCCCGGAATGAACGTCGTCGTCAGCGGTCCCACGGCCGCGGGCGCCCGACGGGTCGCACTCGCCCTGCTCACCGCCGGGACCGACCAGGGCCTCCTGCTGGTCTCGTCGGACGTCGCCGGGACCGACCTGCTGGCCCACTGCGAGGACGTCGGCGGAGCGGTCGACCGCGAGCGCGTCGCCGTCGTCGACTGTTCGGGCGCGGCCGACGACCAGCGGCGCTTCGAACCCGGACTGGGGCCGATCGACGGGCCCGACGATCTCGGGGCCATCGGGATGGAAACCGGGCGCCTGTACGACCGGCTGGCGGACCGGGACTGCGACGGCGTCCGGATCGGCGTCGTGTCCGTGTCCACGCTCCTGTTGCACGCCGACCTGCCCGACGTCGCGCGGTTCGTCCACATGCTCACCGGGCGCGTCGTCGCCACCGGCGACCTCGGGGTGTTCGTCGTCGACTCCTCGGCCGGCGACCCCCGCGCCAACGAGACCCTGGAGCGCTTTTGCGACCGGCGCGTGACCGTCCGCCGCGAGGACGACGGCCGGCCCGCCGTCCGGGTCGACGAACTCGCCCGCGCCGGCGGCCTCGGCGAGTGGACGGCGTTCGATCCGCCGTGGTCGCTGGACGCGGAGGGGTGACGACCAACCGCGCGAACTGATTTCGACGGTCCGAGTGCGAGTCCCACCGCCACCGTTCGGTGGTGACCTGCACGAACTATCCGGGCGGGACTGGAAGGGGCCGAGGGGTCGGGCGCTCTGAAGACGCAAGCACCGCAGCGAGCGAAGCGAGCGAGGAGCACAGCGATTCAGAGCGCCCGAGCGCGAGGGGGCTTCCAGGGCGGTCGCAGTCATGTCGCAGGAGAGACTGACCGTCTCGAAATATCAGTTCAGTCACCTATCCCCACCGCTTTAGCCGGTCCACGCCAACACTCGTCCATGCGCGTCGTCTCACTGCTGCCCTCCGCCACCGAGATCGTCTACGCACTCGGGGTCGAACCCGTCGGCGTCTCCCACGAGTGCGACCACCCGCCCGCGGCCGCTGACCCCCCGGCGGTGAACTTCAGCCGCGTCGACCCGACGGCGAGCAGCGAGGCGATCGACGAACAGGTCCGGGCGGCCGAGCGCGAGCACGGGGGCGTGTACGGGATCCACGTCGACGTCCTCGACGACCTGGCGCCGGACCTGATCGTCACGCAGGGCATCTGCGACGTGTGTGCCGTCGACGAGGTCGTCGTCGAGGGGGCCGTCGACGAGATCGACGCCGACCCCGAGGTCCTGACGACGGACCCCCACAGCCTGGACGACGTGTTCGACGACGTCGCGCGCGTCGGGGCGGCGCTCGGCCGCGAGGACCGCGCTCGCGAGGTCGTCGCCGACCTGCGCGAGCGCGTCGACGCCGTCCGCGAGCGGACCGCCGACCTGGCGGACGGCGAGCGCCCGCGGACGGCGATTCTCGACTGGCTCGCACCGCCGATGGTCGCGGGCCACTGGGTCCCGGAACTGGTCGAGATAGCGGGCGGCGAGTACGGCATGGCCGACCCCGGCGACCGCTCCCGGCCCCGCGAGTGGGAGACGGTTCGCGAGTACGACCCCGAGATCCTGATCGCCGGGCCGTGTGGGTTCGACCTCGACCAGACCCGCGAGAACCGCGCCGACCTGACCGACCGGCCGGGCTACGACGACCTGGCGGCGGTCCGCGAGGACCGCGCCTGGGCGGTCGACGGCCACCACCTGCTGAACCGTCCCGGACCGCGCCTGGTCGACACGCTGGAGGTACTGGCCGGGGTGTTGCACCCGGACCAGTTCCCCGATCCGCCCGCCGAGTTCGCCCGGCCGCTGCCGGCCCTTGCAGGGCGGACCGACGCGTGACTGGCAACCGTCGAGCGACCGGGGAGACGGGGGACGAGCCGTGACGCTCCTGCTCCCGGAATCGGTCCGGACGGCACTGCTCGACCACGCCCGCGAGGGGCGTCCCCGGGAGGTCTGTGGCGTCCTGGCTGGCCGTCGCGACGCCGACGGCGAGACCGACGGCCGCCAGGACCGCGTCGAGCGAGCGATTCGCACGCGGAACGTCGCCGACGCCCCCCGCATCGCCTACGAGATAGCCCCGGAGGAACTGCACCGCGTGCTCACCGACGTCGAGGCCGAGGACCGCGACGTGGTCGGGTTCTACCACTCGCACCCGACGGGCCCGGCCGCACCGAGCCCGACCGACCGCGCGGCGGCGACCTGGACCGGGCACCTGTACGTCGTCGTCGCGCCGGACGCCGACCAGGCCGTCCGCGCCTGGCGGTGGTCCGGCGACGCCTTCGACGAGGAACCGGTCGAGTCGCCCTGAGCGGCCAACGGGACGGCGCGGATAGAGAACGTTTTACCACTGGCCGGAGAAGCCGCGGGCATGCAGCGACGGACCCTCCTCCAGTCTGCCGCCCCCGCCCTGGTCCTCGGCCTCGCCGGGTGTTCGGACGAGGACGGCGGCGACGGCGACGACGACGGCGGGAGCGAGATTATCAACATCGAGCCGATCGAACAGTCCGCCGGGGACGTCGACGACCCGGTCCTCACCGAACTGCGGATCGAGTACAATGCCCGGACCGAGTACCTCGTCAGACCGGACGAGGCCGGCGTCCTGGAAGCCGACGGGGAGAGCCAGAACCTCGTGATCCAGTACCGGGCCCACAACGAGGGCGACGGCGCCATCGACGTGAGTCCAGACACGTTCCAGGCCGCGGACGACGACCAGGGCGTGTTCGCGAACTACGACACGGACGACCCCGACCAGTTTCCCAGCCGACGACTCGACCCCGGCGAGGTCGCCAACGGCTGGATCGCGTACAGCGTCCCCGCCAGCGTGACCACGGTGTTGCTCGTGGTCCGCCAGTCCGAGTACGACGGCGGCGTCGTCACCACCTTCGAGGAGAACACGGACCTGGAGTTCACCATCAGCGACGACGCGACGGGGACGACGGTCCCGCCCGACGAGGGCGCCGGGACGACGGCCGACGGGGACGGCACGACGGCCACGGCCGAGGAGTGACGGCCGAACGTCGCTAGTCCGCGCCGATCGAACAGGTGCCGCCGTACTCGACGTCGCCGACGGAGTCGATGGCGGGGTCGTCGCCACAGACCGGACAGTCCGGGTTCCGGCGGACCGGCACCTCCTCGAAGGTCATGTCGCTGGCGTCGAACAGGAGGAGGCGGCCGTCCAGCGTCTCGCCGACCTCGGTGACCAGTTTCAGCGTCTCCGTCGCCTGGAGACAGCCGACGGTCCCCGGCAGGGCGCCGAGCACGCCCGTCGTCGCGCAGTCCGGGACGACGCCCTCGCCGGGCGCTTCCGGGAACAGACAGCGGTAGCAGGGGCCGTCGTCGCCATCGAACGTCAGCACCTGCCCCTCGAACTTGTAGATAGCGCCGTGCGAGAAGGGGACGCCCGCGAGCGTGCAGGCGTCGTTGACCAGGTACCGGGTCGGGAAGTTGTCGCTCCCGTCGACGACGACGTCGTAGTCGGCGATGAGGTCGTCGACGTTGGCCGCCGTCAGGCGCGTCTCGTGGCGGTCGACGGTCACGTCCGGGTTGAGGTCGGCGACGAACTCCGCGGCGCTGTCGACCTTGGGCCGGCCGACGTCGTCGTCGCCGTGGATCACCTGTCGCTGGAGATTCGAGCGCTCGACGACGTCGTCGTCGACGATTCCGAGGCGGCCGACGCCCGCCGCCGCGAGGTACTGGACGATCGGCGACCCGAGGCCGCCGGCACCGACACAGAGGACGCTCGCGTCGAGCAACGCCGACTGGCCCTCGGGCCCGATCTCGTCCATGATGATGTGCCGGGAGTAGCGGTCCAGTTGCGTCGCGTCCAGGCGGAGATCGCTCATACCCCGTCGTTGGCGGCGCTCGTACAAAAGCGAGTGGTCGAGTGGCGGCGGGACGACCGTCGACGCCCCGGATCGGCCGAAACCTGTTATGCCGTGGACGTCCAGGTGAGACGCATGGCATCGGGACGAGGGGACCCCACGGAGCGGGAACCGACCGTCGAGGTCGCCCGACAGGACGCGGTCAAGCGCACGGCGGGCGGACTGGGGCTCACCGTCGTCGGCGGCTACCTGGTCGTGTCCGGACTGGAGGCGCTCGTCGCGTTCGACGTCCTCTCTTTTTTCCTCGGACTGCTGTTCGTCCCTCTCGGCGGGGCCGCCCTGTTCGCCGCGGCCGGCCTGTTCGTGAAGGCGGTCGTGACGGCGGCCCGGGTGGGGATGACCCGCGGGGCGCTCCCGACCGCCGAGGAGGTCGCACGCGAGGACAAGGAGCGACGGGAGCGAGCGGTCGCGGACGACTAGGGAGACGCGAGCGTAGCGAGCGTCTCCAAACTGTGAGCGGTGAGCGCGCGATTCGGAGAGAACGAAGTGAGCGAGAATCGCGGCTGTGAGCGGCGACCGACGGGAGCCGCGAACGGAGCGAGCCGCGAGCCGCGAGCGTAGCGAGCGGCTCCACCCGAAACGGTCCCGTCGTGCCGTCATACGGTTTCGTTGTATCAATTGCCGGTGAGCACCCGTACGGTGCCGGTGCTCACCTGTACACAGTGAAACGAAACCGTATCAGTCCCAGTCGTCGGGCCAGATGCCGGCCGCTCGCATCCCCGCCTCGAACTCGCGGTCCGCCATCGCCTCGCGCAGGTCCGCCCGGTCGACGCGTGGGGGCGCACGCTCGGCCACGTCGCGGACCAGGGAAGCCGCGAGGACCGCGTGGCTCCGGAGGTTCCGGGGGTCGACCTTGTCGCGGGTGTCGGCGGCGGTGTGGCCCC
>CAZIVN010000094.1:0-8809 GCA_964542685.1 uncultured Halobacteriales archaeon | reverse complement strand
ACGCGGAGTGCCCACCTGACCTACCAGCGCATCGGAGACAGGTTCGGCAGGTGGAGCGAGGACTACCTCCACCAGTGTTCCAGGGATATCGTCGAGGAGGCCCGGAGGCACGGGTGTACGCATATTGCCTTCGAGAACCTGGAGCGGATTCGTGAGCGTATCAGCGACGGAAAGAAGTTCCAGCAGTGGGCGTTCAACGCGCTCCAGAGACAGGTCGAGAACAAGGCCGAAGCGTACGGCATCGTCGTGGAGACGGTGAACCCGCAGTACACGAGCCAGCAGTGCTCGAAGTGCGGGTGTACGCTACGAGAGAACCGTGACGACCAGGACTTCGAGTGCCTCGACTGTGAGTACACGGCGAATGCGGACTACAACGGGGCGAAGAACGTGGCGCGGAACCTCGCGCTCGAACTCCAGCGGGGGCAGAAGTCCCCTGCGGGAGGGGCGTTCTGTCAGTACGCCCTGGAGTCGGGGGTGATGACCGTGAACGCTACTGACGTGGCGTCCGACACTCCAGTATCGGCAGAACGGGAGTCCACCGACAAGCCCACCGCTGAGGCGGTGGGTCGCTGACTATTTAGCACAACTATTATTGAGGTAGGGGGTACCCCAGTTGAAGTATGAACCAACCGCTGGCGACAACCCTCGTCGGCCTGCTGGTGTGCTCGGCAGCCGCGACGTCGATTCTCGGGGTCGTCGCCTGGCGGGAGCGATCGCGACCGGGGGCACTGCCGTTCGCGGGGCTGATGGGCGCCGTCACGGTCTGGTCGCTCGCCTACCTGATCGGACTGACGGTCCACCCGGGCGGGCGAGTCCTCTGGGAGCGAATCCAGTGGTTCGGCATCGCCTTCGTCCCCGTGTTCTTCCTGGCGTTCGCCCTGGACTACCTGGGCCACGAGGCGCTGACGCCGCGGTTCGTCGGCGTGCTGTCGATCCTCCCGGTCCTGACCGTCGGGCTCGTGTGGACGAACCCCGAGCACCTGCTGGTCTGGGAGGACCAGATGGTCAACACCGTCGCCGGTCTCGACGTCGCCGAGCAGTCGTTCGGCGACTGGTACTGGGTCAACCTCGCGTACGCGTACGTCTGCATCGGCGCCGGGTCGTACCTCCTCGTCCGACTGGCCGTGCTGTCGGACCGCCTGTACCTGGACCAGTCGCTGTCGCTGGTCGTCGGCGTCGTGGTACCGCTGGTGGCAAACGCCGTCTCCGTGGTGGGTCGGACACCCGTCGCCGGCATCGACCTGACGCCCTTCGCCCTGACCGTCACCGGGGTCGCGTTCGGGAACGCCCTCTTTCGCTACCGACTGTTCCAGCTCGCGCCGGCGACCTGGCAGATCGGCCAGGAGACCGTCGTGGGCAACTTAGACGAGGCCATCGTCATCGTCGACACCGAGAGAACCGTCGTGTACGCCAACGACGAGGCCGAGGCCGTGTTCGACGTGGACGTGACCGACGTCGCCGGCGACCCGGTGACCGACGTCGTGGACGCCGACGACGTCGACTTCGACGCTCCGGACGCGATGGGCGAAACCGAAATCGACGGCCGCACGTACGAGGTCCGGGCCTCCGAGATCGTCGACCGCCACGACCGCGAACTGGGCGACGCGCTGGTGTTCAACGACATCACCGAGCGCGTGCGCCGCGAGCAGGCCCTGGAGCGCCAGCGCGACCAGCTCCAGACGCTCGAACGGCTCAACGGCGTCATCCGCGGCGTCAACCGCGAGCTCGTCGCCGCCGACTCCCGGGGCGAGGTCACCGACGCCGTCCGCGAGGCGCTGTCCCGGTCCGCCCTGTACGACGCGGTGTGGATGGTCGACGAGACGGCCACCAGCGCCCGGGCCATCGAGGCCGACAGCGAGGACGTTGCCGACGGGGCGGGGGTCCCCGACGGCGGGCCCGTCGAAACCGGGTTCGCGTCGGCTCGCGACGCCGTCGACCAGCTCGGCGGGGCCGACGTCGACGCCGACGAGGTCGCCGTGGGGGGCGAGGCCGGCGCCGAGGCCATCGTCGACGAACCCGGCCGGTGTGTCTCCGTGCCGGTCGTGTACGGCAAGACCGTCTACGGCGCCCTCGTGCTGTACACCACCCGGCCGGACGCCTTCTCCGAGCGCGAACTGACCGTCCTCGACGAACTCGGGGAGAGCGTCGGGCACGCCATCAACGCCGCCGAGAAGGCCCAGTTGCTGGTCGCCGACGCGGTGACCGAACTGGAGTTCGACGTCTCCGGGGCCGACGCCGCCGTCCCCCGTGCCTCCGCGGCCATCGGGTGCGAGATCGACGTCGCCGGGACCGCGACCGGCGAGGGCGGCGCCATCGTCGTCTACCTCCGGGTCGAGGGCGCCGAGGCCGAGACGGTGGGGGCCGCGCTCGCCGACAGCGACGACGTCACCGACGTCCGCGTGGTTTCAGAGGACGACCCGACGGTCCTAGAGTGTACGCTCACCGGTGGCTCCATCCTGTTCCCGCTCCGGGAGTACGGCGCGACCCTGGAGGCACTCACGGCCGACGACGGCGATGGGACCGTTGTCGTCACCGTCTCGCCGGAGGCGGACGTCCGGACCGTCGTCGAACGCGTCGAACGGGACTACCCGGGCACGAGTCTGGCCGCGAAGCGCCGCCGCGACGACCCCGTCGACGCCTCGCCCGACGGCCCCGCGTTCACCGACGACCTGACCGAGCGCCAGATGGAGACCCTGGAAGCGGCCTACGCCGCGGGCTACTTCGAGTGGCCCCGCGACAGCACCGCCGAGGAGGTCGCCGACTCGATGGGTATCGCCGCGCCGACGCTCCACAGCCACCTCCGGAAGGCCCAGAATCGCGTGTTGCGGTCGGTGCTGGAGGAGGACGCGGACGTCTGATACGGTCGTCGTGCCGCCTCCGGAGACGGTAGCGCCACGGTACCGTGGGGTCTAGGAGACTCCGCCACCACAATTCTGAAATCACTTGACACCGTTGGTGGGAGCGAACAGTGCAGCCGATCCCCCAGGTGACACGGCCGGTACTGCCCGCGCGAGTCCCCGCCGGACCCGCGGACGGGTACCAGTCTCGGACTGGCCGGGTCCGGGTCGTCGCCGGACGCCGGCGGTCCCGACCCGGCCGGGGTCACTCGTATCGCAGCGGGGACGACCGACGCTCGCGCCGCGACGGGTGGTGTCTCTGACGTGGCGGACGACTCCGAACCCTCGGCGACCGACGGGTCGACCGCGGGGGCTGTGTCGAACGTCGTCCTGATCACCATCGACTCGCTTCGAGCGGACGCCGTCGGCGCCTACGACGCCGCCCGCCACTCGCCGGTCATCGACTCGCTGGCCGACGACGGGACCGTCTTCGACCGGGCGTTCGCCACCGGCAACTGGACGCCCTTCTCGTTCCCCTCGATGCTCGCCTCCGAACCGGTGTTCGCCCGGCACGGCGACATCGGCGTCGATGGCGCGACGACGCTCGCGAGGGTCCTCTCGGAGGCCGACATCGCCACCGGCGGGTTCAACGCCGCGAACGGCTTTCTCACCTCCCACTGGGGGTACCCCGACGGTTTCGACGAGTTCGAACCGTTCGTCACGAGCGTCGGGTCGTCCCGGTACAGTCGCCTCCTCGCCGCCCACCCCACCGTCGAGGCGTGGCTCCAGTTGCTGACCTCGCCGGTCAGACGGATCGCCTCGAAGCTCCGCGGGAACGGCGACGAACGGCCGTTCCTCGACGCCTCGCGGATGTTCGACGTCGAGGACGCCGCGACCGAGTTCGTCCACGAGACGGACGGCCCGTTCTTCCTGTGGACCCACTACATGGACACGCACACCCCCTACGTGCCCTCGCCGCGGTACATCCGCGAGGTGTCCGCGGGGGCTGTCGGCACCCACCGGATGCTCCACGCACACACCCGCACGAGTCTGGGCCTGGAGGTCGGCGAGGGGACCCTGAGCGACCTGCGGACGCTGTACCAGGCCGCGCTCGCTCAGGTCGACGCCAGCGTGGGGCGACTGCTGGACGCCCTCGAGGCGGCGGGCGTCGCCGACGAGACGGCCATCGTGGTGGCCGGCGACCACGGCGAGGAGTTCCTGGACCACGGCCACCTCGCACACTACCCCAAACTGTACGACGAACTGATCCGCGTCCCGCTGATCGTGAACGTGCCCGGCGAGGACGGCGGGCGCGTCGCCGAACACGTCGGTCTCGACGCGCTCCCGCCGACGGTGGCCGACCTGCTCGGCGTCGAGGCCCCGCCGGAGTGGCGCGGAGCGTCGCTCGCGCCGACCGTCCGCGGCGACGGGACCCCGGACCAGGAGCCGGTCGTCTCCGTGACGGTCCGCGGCGAGGAGGTGACCTCACAGCCCATTCCGCGCTCGCTCGACGACGGCGACCTCCTGGTGAGCGTCCGCGACGCGGAGTGGACCTACATCGAGAACGTCGACGACGGGACGACGGAACTGTACCACCGCCCCTCGGACCCGACACAGCACGACGACCGGTCCGAGGAGCCGACCGCGGAGGAACGGGCGGTTCTCGACGAGTTTGCCGGTGTTGCCGCGGACCATACCGCGGAACTGCGCGCCGGCACGGAGACGGGCGACGAAGGGGGCGAACCAGGTGACGACGAGGTGGTCGACGAGGACCTCCAGGCCCGCCTCGAGGCGCTCGGCTACCGATGATGGTCCGCCAGTTCCTCCGTGCGCTCGTGGACGGACCGCTGGCCGTCCAGCTCCGACGGTTCGTCATCGTCGGCGCCATCACCGCGAGCGTCCAGATGGTGCTGCTGTGGCTGTTCGTCGACACCGGCGGACTCAACTACCTCATCGGCGCGGTCGTCGCCATCGAGATCACCATCGTCCTGTCGTACGTGCTCAACAACGCCTGGACGTTCGCCGCCGTCCAGAACTCGGGGCCCGTGGAGTACCTCTCCGGGCTGTTCAAGACGAACCTCGTCCGGGGCACTGCCATCCCGATCCAGGTCGGCGTGCTGTTCGCGTTCGTCGAGTGGGTCGGCATCACGTACCTCATCGCGAACGGGGGCGCCATCCTGGTCAGCGGCATCTACCGCTACGTCCTCGACGCCCGGTGGACGTGGGGGTAGCGCGCGGTTGCGCTTCCTCGAGTCTCCGTCGTCGCCCTACCAGGTCAGGCCCTCGTACTCGAGGTCCTCGCGCCGTTCGATCACGTTCCGCCCGTCGACCACGACCCGCCGTTCCATCTCGTCGAACGCGTCGTCCAGCGCCGCGAACTCGTCCCAGTCCGTCACGACGACCGCGGCGTGTGCGTCCCGCAGCGCCTCGCGGGCCGACTCGGCGTACTCGATGTCGGGGAAGTGGGCGCGCATTTCCTCGACGGCGACCGGGTCGTCGCCGACGACCGCCGCGCCGCGCTCCTGGAGGCCCTCGACGACGGGGATCGCCCGGGAGTTGCGCACGTCGTCGGTCCCGGGCTTGAACGACAGTCCGAGGACGGCGACCCGCTTGCCCGAGACGTCGACGTGGTCGTCGAGCACGGAGAGCAACCGCTCTGGCTGGAGGTCGTTCACGTCGAGCGCCGCCTGGAGCATCGCGGGGTCGTAGCCCGCGTCCTCGGCCGCAGTTTTAATCGCTTTGACGTCTTTCGGGAAGCAATTGTGGACCACGAGACCGTCCGTAGTCACGAAATTGTGTGTCTCAGCGACCTCCAGGGAGTACACCTCCGTCTCCTGTTCAACCACAGAGACATCGTTCACCCTGACGGTCGTGTACTCGTTTCTGACGGCGTGATCCGTCGGCTTGATGTCTCGCTCGTACTGATCGAGTCGCTCTTCGATCTTCTCCCGTTCATCGGGGAGGAACATATCTTTGAGTAGGGCGATCTGGCGCTTCGAGCTCACCCGAAGGAAGTGTGCAGGTCGTGTCGATTTCTCCGACTGGGACGTCTTGTAACTCGGAACGATACCGAGACTGTGAAGCAGGAACTGCATTCCCTGAATGAGGTCCTCACTCACCGAGCCGTAGTCGCAGACAACTGCATTCGAGTGATTCGTGTACTCGATGTGACCGTCACCACGGAACAGTCCTGTGAGCAATTCCTTGCGATGGTCTTCCGGCTCACTGTACGCCAGATCTGGCACCCGTGCCGAGTAGGATCCTGTACCGCAGCCGAACCACTCGAGGAACTGTGCGAAGACGCGACTCGACACTTCGATCTGTGTAGTGGTATCCTGTGTCTCCGTCCGATATCGGATTCCGAGTTCTTCCAGGTACGATTCGACGTCGTCGACGTACTCTCCTTCGTCTGTGGGGTGGAAACTCAGAAAGATACGAGTGCGAACGTTCGACCCACGCGCTGAATCGTCGTCGTGGATGTGACCTTCGCTCAGATAATACCCGACGAAGCGCCAGAAGTCCTCATCAGCGGGGAGTACGGCAGGAACGTACGTTTGACCACCTCCTGTTTTGGTGTAGAGACTGAGTTCGTCACGGCCGATCGGTAAGTCGTCTTCCGCTTCGAGGAAGGTATCAAGAATGAGATAGTTGTTTCGAGCGAACTCGTGGACCTTGTCGTAGCTGAACTGGTCGTTATACTCCGACAGAACCTCCCTGAGTGTGTCTTTGATACAGTCAAGGTCGAACGACGGTTTGAGGAAGACGCTCTCGTTGTCGAATCTGGCCGATGAATCGACGAGATCGATGAGATCGAACTCTCCGACCGGATCACTCGGCAGGTCCGTCTGAACCGGTATCTGATCTCCCTCAGAGAGGAATTGAGCCTCCTGAATACTGGTCGTCCTGTCTTCGAACGTAATCATTGGATGGTCGTGTGTAACCGTCACCTCCTTGTTCATCCGAGTCTGTATCGTGTGCAATTCACCCTCGTACTGCCGCCGCGTTGCAGCAATTATCGGCTGGAAGACGAACTCTCCGTCCTCGTTGCAGCTGAGTACCGACACGTCTTCGGGCGGCCCGTCAGCAGCGTGCCGATCGAAGAACGTCGCGAGGGTCAGCAGGCGAGTCCCGTGGTCGTCCTTGATCAGTATTCGCTGGTCGCCAGTGAGACAACTCCCGCCGAAACCCACCCCACTCCGCAGGAACCGCTCGCCGATGCGGTCGTCCAGGCCGATGGCCTCCGCGACCTCGTAGCCGTCGACGCCCAGTTCCTTGCAGATGTTCCCGAGGTCGTTGATCAGGCTGACCTTCGCCGCGAGGAAGGCGTTGTTGGCGTACTTGATCATCTCCGCCTCGCGCAGGCCGGTGTCGACGATGGGGGTCGAGTCGGCGTCGACGACGGGGTCGTACAGGTCCGTCAGCGTCGCCACGGCCTCGGGGTCCGGGCTGCCGATGACGACCTTGTCCGGGTCCTGGAAGTCCTCGACGGCGGAGCCCTCGCGCTGGAACTCGGGGTTCGTCGCGACCGAGAGGCCGTCACCGAGCGTCTTCCCGGACGTCTCTTCGAGGATGGGAATCAGCGTCTCCTCGGTGGTGCCCGGGACGACGGTGCTCTTGACGACGACGAGGTGGTCGCCGTCCTTCTGTGCCAGCGTCTCGCCGAGCGTGCGCGTCGCGCCTTCCAGGGCCGTCAGGTCGATGTGGCCGTCCTCGGTGCTTGGCGTCTGGATGGCCAGTATCGTCACGTCCGTGTCGAGAATCTCCGCGTAGTCCGTCGTCGCCGTCAGGCGGTCGCCACCGTAAGCCGCGACCAGTTCGTCCAGTCCGGGTTCGTGGATCGGCGCCTCGCCATCGTTGATCGCCGCGACGACGTCCTCGTCGATGTCGACGGCCAGTACCTCGTGGCCGGCGTCCGCGAGGACGGCCCCGACCGACGATCCGACGTAGCCGCTGCCGACGATACTCACCTTCATTGCCGGAAGGGTACTCCGGGGACAGTCTTGAGGATTCGGGTCCGGGAAAGAGTGTGACGGACACGACGGTTGACCGAGAGTGTGGACTTCAATGTCAGTCGTCACCTGGATCGTATGCACCCTCGCGCTTCTCGACGGTGAAGACCCAGAGAATCCGGTCGGCCGGGACTGTCCTACAGCCGAGACGAAACGCGCCGATGCGGAGCTTCGAATGTGGTGCACCGGTTAGTGGTTCCAGGTAGTCGCCCGGGTCGCGCCACTGGTCGTCGACGATTTCGTCGAGTTTCGAGACGATACGCTCTTGCTCGTGTGGCTGAAGGTTCGCGTACTCCCGTTCCGCTGCATCGGAAAATTTCCAGTCCCACTCGTCCTCACTCGCCGTCATCCGTGTCCTCGTTCAGACGCCCCCGGATTTCGTCGCTGCTGTACGTCTGGGCCTCGCCAGTCGCCATCTGGTGTTCGCTGACGGCGATGTCTTTCCAGCCTTTCCGCGAGAACGCCGGGTGCTTCACCGCGTCACGGAGTGCCCACCGGATGAACTCGCTTCGGGACGGGAAGTCTTCGGCACGCCAGGTCGCGTCGAGGTCGTCGAGGAACGCTTCCGGAATCTTGAGCGTGATGGTCGTCATGTTGGGGTCGTCGCCCCCGGCGTCAGCGTCGGACATACTTCTGTATTACCATCGTATTACCCAAAGGATTGTCGGTGCAACTGGACGAAGATTACCCCATACAGGACAAAGGTTGGGGCAACGTAGCAGACAGACCAACTGGAGTTTTTGTCGGATTCATCCCGCGCCTGAAGCCGCCGGGATTCTCATCATTCGACATAACCCCAGCAAGGTTTTGTAGGCCCCCTGATTACCAGGCAGGTATGAAAGCTGTCGTGCTGGCTGCCGGCGAGGGGACGCGGCTGCGCCCGTTGACCGAGGACAAACCGAAAGGCATGGTCGAGGTCGACGGCAAACCGATTTTGACTCACTGTTTCGAGAAGATGCGCGA
>CAZIVN010000093.1:0-8831 GCA_964542685.1 uncultured Halobacteriales archaeon | reverse complement strand
CGGGTGCCCGCTGGTGCCCGTTCCCCAGCGAGTTACCCGCTCGTTCGTCGCTGGCGGTCTTAAGGGGTTCGAATCGCTCCGAGCGCCCCGCCCAGACGCCCCGACGCCACGCGACGGGCGGGGCGAGCGAGTGGCGGACACCGCTTCGGGTCGGCCACAGCCCACGACCGACTGTCATTCGAAGCCGAACCCGCTGGTAATACTCGGATGATGTTTTATGCACGCGAGTGACCGAATATTTTTAACCCCCGTCCCGCAAGGTAGTGGTACGCGCCCTCCACCGACGCCCTCCACCAGTACCCGCCGGCCCCTCCCGGCGGGACGCACCGCTCCACCGCTCCGACGGTCGGAACCGTCCACGCCCGCACGCGGGCCGCCCTCCACCAATGAGTTCACCAGAGTCTCCCGACGACGTACCGGATCGTACCGCCCTGGCGACCAGCGATCGCTCGCACCTGTACCGCGAGTACGGCGTCGACCGCTCGCTCGACGGCGTCGCCGACGACTGCGACGGCCCGCCGGCGGACTACGGCCAGCGACGTGCGGCGGTCGTCGACTTCTACGGCGGCCGGTGTGGCCGCTGTCACGCCAGGATCGACCGGTCCTCGGCCGACGAGGGCGTTTCGCTGGCGTACCTCTACTCGGTCGACGACCCGGTCTGGGCGCTGTCGTCCCTGGTCGCGGTCTGCGAGGCCTGTTACGACCTGCTGTCGACGCGCTCGTTCGCCGACCTCGACCGTCCCCACTCCGACCCGGACGCGGCGGCGCAGTTCCCGTCGGCCTTTGCCGACCCGCGGGTCGCCGTCGAACGCGTTCCGCTGTCGGGTCGCGAGGCCTGGTTCCGGAAGCGACTGACCGACCGCGTCGCCGACGCGCCGGACCACCGCGTCAACGCCCCGGCCAGAGCGTGTGCGCTCGGCACCGACGCGAGCGCCGGCACGACGATCGCGATGGGCGAGGAACTGTGTACCGACTGGACCCGGAGTCCGGACGAGCCCCGACTGATCGAGATCTGGGAGGGGCTCCCCAGCGACACCCGGAGCGCCTACGCGGAGTGTGCCCTGGACCCGGCGACGGGTCCGGCCGCCGGGATGGGCGACCCCCTCCCGGCCGCTCTCGACTCCGACGACGAGGCGGCACTGCCCGTCCCGGCACACCCGAGCGCCCGGACGCGGCCCCCCGACGCGCCCGACCACCCGCGGGGCGACGACTGATACGGTTTCGTTTCATCTATTACCGGTGATCGCCCGTTCCGTTCCGACGTTCACCGGTAAACAGTGAAACGAAACCGTATGCGACGGAGACTGCCGGACAATCGCCGACGCGAACGCCTCACCAGTCGCGGACGGACCGTTCGCCGAGCAACACGCGCGAGGCGACGAGGAAGGCGGCGACGCCGGTAAAGGCCGTCGTGGCGCCGACGACGAACACCCAGACGATGCCGGCACCGGCCGTGAGGAAGCCACCGATCAGCGGTCCGATCACGCTGCCGGGCCGCCAGACGAGTTCCCGCACGCCGAAACTGCTGGCGACGCCGCCGGCGTCGGTGCCCTCCTCGGCGAACAGCGCCATGCTCGCCGGCTCGCGAAAGCTGTCCGAGACGCCCAGCAGCCCGTTCAGTGCCACCAGCGGCAGGAACGAGGCCGGGGGCGTCCCCAGCAGCGGGATCGACGGTGCCGCGCCGAGTCCGCCAGCCAGTGCTGTCCCCGCCGCGGGCGCCAGCGGCACGGCGAGCGCGACCAGGCCGTACCCCACGCCCCCGACCGCGACGAAGGTGCCGCGGCCGAAGCGATCCGAGAGCCGGCCGGTGAACGGCTGGCACACCATGTTCGTCGCCTTCTCCGCGGCGATGACGACCGCCACGGCGACGGCGCCCATCTCCAGGCCGCCCTTCGTCGCGGCGTCGACGCCGGCGTAGATGGGCACCCAGGTCCGGACCATCGTCACCGCGAAGGCGTACTGGACGCGGAACGTCGACAGCGTGAGGATGCGACGGTTGAGCGCCAGGTCGTCGAACTTGAACCCGTCGGCGCGGGTCTCGTCGGCGTCGATGAACACCCAGACGGCCGCGAGTGCGGGGGCGAGCAGCGCCACCAGCACCCAGAACACGACGTCGAACCCGTAGGCCTCGAACAGCGCGCCGGCGGCGAGCGTCCCGACGATGGAGGCCAGGAAGCGGGCGGCGTTGGCCTTCCCGATGGTGTTTGCCGTCTCGCCGGGCGGCGACAGTTCGCCGACCATCGCCAGACTCAGCAGGCCCGTGCCAGTGATGGCGATGCCCTGTGCGCCCCGCGCCGCGATGAAACTCCACGAGGAGTCGACGAGCGTGAACCCGACGTACGCCGCGACGCTGACGGCCAGGCTCGCGACCAGGACCCGGCGCTTGTCGCCGACGTCTGCCCAGTGGGCGATGGGGACGACGGCGGCGGTCTGGGCCAGCGTGAGCCCGGTCGTGAACAGGCCCAGCTGGAGCCCGGTCGGGTCGAAGGCGTCGACGAACTCGGGCAACAGGGTCAGCAGCGTGATGACGCCAAAACCCGCGGCGAAGCGGGTCAGGTACAGCGCCCACAGCGCGCGACGGTGCTCGCTCACTGGTCGACCGGGAGCGTTCCGGGGGAAAACACGTTTCGATTCGAAAGTTACCGGCAGTCATCGCCGGCGTCGACTCGCCGTGTCATACGGTCCCGTTCCGTGCGGTTTCGTTTCCATACGGTCTCGTTTCACTGTTTACCGGTGATCACCGGTCCCGTACGGGTTATCACTGGTAATAGATGAAACGAAACCGTATCAGTCGTCGCTCGCGACCGTCGCGGTCTCCGTCGCCGCGAAGCCGCGATCCAGGTCGGCGATCAGGTCCTCGACTGCCTCGATGCCGACCGAGAGACGAATCAGGGTGTCGGTGATGCCGTGTTCGAGGCGGGTCTCCCGGGGAATCGGCTCGTGGGTCATGCCGGCGGGATGTTCGATGAGGCTCTCGACGCCGCCGAGGCTGACCGCCAGTGGGATCTCCTCGAGGCCGTCGAGGAACGCGCGAGCGTCGTCTATCGTCCCGTCGAGTTCGAACGAGAGGACGCCGCCGTAGCCGTCCATCTGCTCGCTCGCGAGATCGTGCTGCGGGTGGGAGGGAAGACCGGGGTAGTGGACGTCGGTGACGGCGTCGTGGTCGGCGAGGTACTCGGCGATCACCTGTGCCGTCGCCTCGTGCTGGCGCATCCGAACGGGGAGCGTCTTCACCCCGCGCAGGATCATGTAGGCGTCGAACGGCGCTAGCTGGTTGCCCAGGCCTACCTGCTGGAGGAACGTCAGTTCCTCGGCGAGCGCGTCGTCGTCGGTGACGAGTGCTCCGCCGACGGAGTCGGAGTGGCCGTTGATGTACTTCGTCGTCGAGTGGGCGACGAGGTCGGCCCCGAGGTCCAGCGGCCGCTGGAAGTACGGGCTCGCGAAGGTGTTGTCGACGGCGAGGACGGCGTCGTCGGTGATCTCGGCGATCCGTTCCAGGTCACACAGTTTCAGCAGGGGGTTCGTCGGCGTCTCCATCCAGACGAGCGCCGTCTCCTCGCGGGTCGCGTCGGCGACGGCCGCGGGATCGGTGGCGTCGACGAACGTCACCGCGACGTCGAGACGGTCCCGGAACAGCGTCTCGAGCATCCGCTTCGTGCCGGCGTAGAGGTCGTCGAAGGCGACGACGTGATCGCCCGGTTCGACCGTCGCCATCGCCGCCGTCGCGATTGCGCTCGTCCCGGAGGCGAACGCGAACGCGTGGTCGCCGCCCTCCAGGGCCGCGAGGCGACGTTCCAGGGCGAACCGCGTCGGGTTGTTCAGCCGCGAGTACAGGAACTGGCCCGCCGCCGGATCGACGTCCTCGAGGCGCATCTCCGGGTCCAGTTCCGCCAGCTCGAACGTGGAACTGAGGTGTATCGGGCTCACGACGTCGCCCGCTCCGGACCGGGTACCCCCGCGTTCGGTCACGGCGAGCGTCTCGAATCGCGAGTTCTGGGGCGTCATGTACCGGAGATACCACCGGCCGCGGGAAGTAAATTGTCATATTGCAATAATTTACTGTGGGTGTAAAATGTCTCGTAGTAATACCCGTGGCGGACAGTCGGTCGCTCTCGGCGGCGGGCGATAACTACTCGGGGAGTGCGTCCCGGAGGTGTTCTACCACGTCGTCCAGTGCGGCGTCGGCCGCCGGAACGCGGTCGGTGAGGCTCGCGAACCCGTGGCACAGCGGCGGATACCGCAGGTCAGCTACGGGGACGCCCTCGTCAGCGAGCGCCCGGGCGTAGGCCCGTCCCTCGTCCCGGAGCGGGTCCGCCCCAGCCGTGGCGACGACCGCCGGCGCGGTCCCGGCGGGGTCGCCGGCGAGCGGCGAGACAAGCGGGTCGTGGTCGTCGTCCGCGCGTCCTTCGAGGTACAGGTTCCAGAACCACGCCAGGTCCCCCCGGGTCAGCAGGGGCCCGTCGGCGTGGGCCTCGTGGGACGGCCGGTCCAGCGCCGGATCGAGCATGGGGTACAGGAGCAACTGCGCGGCGAGGTCCAGCCCCTCGTCGCGGGCCCGCAGTGCCGTCGCCGCGGCGAGACACCCGCCGGCGCTCGCCCCGCCGACCGCGACCCGACCGTCGGTCGCGAGGGAGGCGTCCCTCTCGACGCCGGCCGTGGCCGTCACGACGGCCCACAGGTCGTCGACGGCTGCGGGGAAGGGGTCCTCGGGCGCCAGGCGGTAGTCGACCGAGCGGACGACACAGCCGATCCGGTCCGCGAGGCGACGGCAGACGTCGTCCGTCGAGTCGAGCGTCCCGAGGACGAACCCACCCCCGTGTGCGTACACGAGTGTCGCGCCCGTCCGGACGGTCGGCGGAGTGTACTCCCTGATTGGAATCTCGCCCGCGGGTCCTGCCACTGTCCGGTCCGCGACGGCGGCCATCTCGGGCCCGTCGCCGGCCGAGAACAGTTCGTCCTCGAAGGTCCGGGCGTCCGCCACTCCCAGCGAGTGCCAGGCCGGCAACTGGGCCTCGAGGTCGTCGACGACGGTCGCGAGCGTCGGATCGAGGTCGGTCACGGGCGTGGGGTCGCGGTCCGGGGGCAAATAGCTCTCGCTCGCCGAAGTCCCCACGTTCAAATCCACCGGGACCCATCGTTCGGTATGGACGACTACCGGACTGGTGCGGCGTTCGCGGCCGAGCGCGACGAGGCGGATCCACTCGCCGCCTTCCGCGACCGCTTTTCCGTGCCGGACGAACTGTACCTCGACGGCAACTCGCTGGGTCCGGTGTCGGACGCGGCCGTCGCCGCCATCGACCGGACCGTCGACGCCTGGCGCGACCTGGGTATTCGCGGGTGGACCGACGCCGAGCCGCCGTGGTTCTGGCAGGGTGAACGACTCGGCGACCGACTGGCGCCGTTCGTCGGTGCCGCGCCCGACGAGGTGGTCGTCGCGAACCAGACGACGGTCAACATCCACACCCTGATCGGGACGTTCCTGGACCGGCGGGACGTCCGCCCGGCCGCCGCCGGCGGCGGCACCGGTGGCGAGCGTCCACCCGGCGTCCTGGTCAACGAACTGGACTTTCCGACCGACCACTACGCCATCCGCGCCCAGTTGCGCTCGCGGGGGTACGACCCCGACGAACACCTCCACCTCGTCGAGAGCCGGGACGGACGGACCATCGTCGCCGAGGACGTGGTCAGGGCGATGGACGACCACGACGTCGGCATCGTGTTCATGCCATCGGTCCTGTACCGTAGCGGCCAGCTGCTCGACGTCGAACGGATCACCGAGGCCGCCGCCGAGCGCGGGGTCCTCGCGGGGTTCGACATCGCACACTCCGTCGGCGTCGTCCCGCACGACCTCTCGGACCACGGCGTCGACTTCGCTACCTGGTGTTCCTACAAGTACCTGAGCGCCGGCCCCGGCGCCGTCGCCGGCCTGTACGTCAACGAGGCACACTTCGGCCTCCGCCCGGCGCTGGCCGGGTGGTGGGGCCACGAGAAGGCCTCGCAGTTCGAGATGAATCTCACCTACACGCCCGCCGACTCCGCCGGCGCGTGGCAGATTGGCACCGTCCACGTCCTCAGCGCGGCGCCCCTCGCGGGCTCACTCGAGATCATCGAAGCGGCTGGGATCGACCGTGTCCGCGAGAAGTCGCTGGACCTCACGGGCTACCTCGCGTACCTCGTCGACGAACGCCTCGCCGACCACGGGTACGCCGTCGGCTCACCTCGCGAACCCGACCGCCGGGGCGGTCACGTCGCGGTCGAACACGACGACGCCGAACTGATCAGCCAGGCCCTGCGCGACCGCGGCGTGATCGTCGACTACCGCCCGCCGAACGTGATCCGCGTCTGCCCCCACCCGCTGTACACCTCCTACGCCGAGGTTCGCGACGCCGTCGCGCACCTCGCGGACGTCGTCGAGACCGGTGCCTACGAGTCCGCGGAACGGGCTGGCGACGTGACCTGATCCTCGAATCGTCCGATTTCGGTAGCGAGCGGCCGTCTCGAACCCGGTCCGTAGAGCGCCGACTCGCTCGCAGGTGCCCAGATTTGATATAGCGAAATGCAATTTACGAGTCCGTCGCGACACCGCCCTTTTCGTCGCCTTTACACCGACAGGATTGTGGCGCGCCCGGTCAGACCTCGGTCACGGAGTCGAACTCGTCGCTCCGGAGGCGTTCGGCCACGGCCTCGGGTTCGAGAACGGGGGTTTCACCCGGGTACTTCCGCTGGAAGTACCCCAGGAGGTTCTCGACGTCCCGCCGGAGCAACTCGGGGGCGTTCTCGTGGTCGGTCGGGACCGCCTGGGGCCAGTCGAAGATCGTGATCCCGCTCTCGTCGACGAACACGTTGTACTCGCTCATGTCGGCGTGGACCCACCCCTCGGCGTAGGTCGTCGCCATCTCCGACAGGAGCAAGTCCAGGACGCCGGGCACCTGCTCCGGGGCCAGTTCCGCCCGCGAGAGTTCGACGCCGTCCATCTTCTCCATCACGATGGCGTGGCGGTTGTGGTCGACGGGGCGGGGCACCGACACGTCGGGGTAGAGTGCTTCGAGGGTCTCGTACTCGCGTTCGGCGGCCTTGCGCGCGGTGTACATCCAGGAGACGTGTTCGCGGTCGGCGGTGTACTCCCGTTCGCGCCGGACCTCCCGGAAGTTCGTGACGCCCTCGCGGTGGAACTTCAGGGCCATCGGCTGGTAGGATCGGACCTCGAAGACGTCCGACTCCTTGCCCACGCCCAGTGGCGCACCGAACCCCTCGACTGTCTCCCGTTCGGCGAAGGTGTGCAACGCCAGGACGTCGTAGCCCTCGAAGGTCAGGCGGTAGCCCTCGTACTGGATGGTCTTGCGTTCGATCAGTCCCCGGTCCAGACAGCGGTCCAGTCGGTAGTCGACCTCCTCTGGGGTCAGGTCCGCGAAGTCCGGCAGCGTCTCGCGGTCGACCCACTCCGAGAAGCGCATCCCCTGTTCGACGCCCGACAGCAGGTAGAAGTCGGCCGTCTCCAGTTCCGGCAACAGGCCGGCGACGTTCTGGACCATCGCTCGTCCGTTGCACAGCGAGGGGGAAAAACCGCTCGTGTCGGGGGGCGCTGAAGTAATAAATGGCCATCTGCTATACGAAATTCCGGTCCTCCCGAACAGAGCCGCGCCGGGAAATGCGACCGATTGCGGCGGTCTCGCCCCGGACGACGGCGGTGAGGGCAGGGAGACGCCCCGTTCGAGTACCACGCCGAGCATCCGGCCGACGGCAGTTCTGGCGAGAGCCGTGTGGTGGGTCCGGCGTTCGCTCCGTCCCTCTCGAGAGAGCCGCTTAGATGCTGCGTGCAGCGCCTCGGTACTCCTAGATTAGTACTGACTTATCCAAAGTTTAGATGCATCAAATTCAAGTGTCGGGTCGTTCAACGACGGGTATGAGAGATCGGTTTTCCGATTCGAGGTCGATACGATGCCGTCGATAGACTACGACGGCGCGGCGAATCTCACGGAACAGCTAGAACACCGACTCGTCGAGTCGCTGGGTGGTGAGAGCGACATCGACCGACGGACCGTCCTCGGCGGCCTCGGTCTGGCCGGGAGCGCGGCTCTCGGCCTGGCGGGCAGTCCGACGAACGCCGCGGCGGACGACGACCACGACGACCACGGCAACTTCGGTGCCGTCGACGAGTACCGGAACCGGGAGTTCGATCCCCACGAGTTCCTGACGACGTTCAACACGGGAGAGAGCGGTCAGGCGTCGGTTCCACAGCGAGTGTACGAGGAAGACGGCCGAACGGTCCGGGAGTTCGAACTGACCGCAGTCGACACGACGATCAGTATCGCTCCGGGCGTCGAGTTCGAAGCGTGGGCGTACAACGGGCAGGTTCCAGGGCCGACGCTCCGTGCCGTCGAAGGGGACCTGTTGCGAGTGACGTTCACGAACCGGAGTCGTCACGCCCACACGATTCACCCGCACCTGCGGAACCTGAACCCGGCAATGGACGGCATCCCGCAAAACGGGCCCGGCGTGCTCGAGACCGACGAGTCGTTCACCTACGAGTGGATCGCACAACCCGCTGGCGTCCACTTCTACCACTGCCACTCGCTCCCGCTGAAAGAACACGTCCACCGCGGACTGTACGGTACCATGATCGTCGACCCGGACCCGGAGCGCGTCAGAGCGAACCCCCGCGACTACGCGGACTACGGGGGACCGGTCACCGACGAGTTCCGCGACCGCCTCGTGGAGCACGCCAGGAGCCGCAACCACGAGTACGACGAGAACGACGACGTCAACGAGATGGTGATGGTGATGAACGGGTTCGACACGAACTTCGACGGCGACAACGAGGTGTACGCCGC
>CAZIVN010000092.1:0-8978 GCA_964542685.1 uncultured Halobacteriales archaeon | reverse complement strand
GATTCCCATACCGTTTCATTTGCCACCTGAACAATAAAAACCTGGTTTCGTCGCCGCGAGCGGCCCCGGAACGGGCGCCGGACCGAAACGTTGGAGGGCACTCGCCGCCGCGTATCGGGCGTGAGCGACACCGTCCTCGTGCCCGGCGGCCGCGACGTCCGCGCGACGCTCGACGGTCCCGACGGCGCCGCCCGCGTCGTCGTCGCCTGCCCGCCCCACCCACAGTACGGCGGCCGGCGAACCGACCGGCGCCTCCGTGCCGTGAGCGACGCCCTCGCCGACGCCGGCGTCGCCTGCCTCCGGTTCGACTACGGTCCGTGGGACGAGGGCCGTGGCGAACGCGCCGACGCGCGCACCGCCGTCGGCTGGGCGGCCGAGCGGTACGACCGCGTCGGCCTGTTCGGGTTCAGTTTCGGCGGGTCGATGGCACTGCTCGCCGGGCGCGACCGGACCGCCGACCTCGGAGCGGTCGTGGCCCTGGCTCCCGCCGCGGGGGTCGGGACGGCGGACGTCCCGGCCGCCGTCTCCGACCTCGTCACCGCGGGCGTCCCCGTCGGAATCGTCTACGGCGAGCGAGACGAGACGGCGGACTGGCAACCGGTCGTCGAGCGTGCGCGCGACCTGGACTGTCCGGTCGTCGGACTGGGAGCCGACCACTTCTTCGTGGGCCAGGGCGAGAAAGCCGCGTCCGCGGTGGTCGACCTGCTGGGCCCACTCGTCGAGAGGTGACCGCCGCGGAACTGTCACTCCAGACGGCGCCGCCGTCGCTCCCGGAACGGTTCGTAGCCGCGGTCGTCGTACAGCCCCCGCCCAGCGGCGTTGTCGACGTGCACCGAGAGGGTGACGTACTCACAGTCGCGCTGCCCGGCCCACCGTTCGGCGCGCGCCATCAGCGTCGACGCGAGGCCGTCGCCGCGGTCCGGCGGTCGAACGTACAGGCCGACGACGTGGGCCTCGTCCCCGCGGGCGAACACCGGCGGCGCCTCGCGGTGCTCGACGTGGACGTACCCCGCCAGGCGGCGGTCGCGTTCGGCGACGAAGTGTGCGACGTCGTCCGCCTCCAGTCGCTCTCGCCGGTAGTCGACGGCCGCCTCGACGGCGTCGACGTCGTCCGCCAGGGCGTCGTAGCGGTCGAGCGCGGCCATCTCCTCGGAGAACGGCAGCCACAGTTCCTCGACGACGGTCCGCACCTCGTCCGTTCGGAGTCGCCGGATCGTCGCCCCGCCGGGCCCTCCTGTTCCGGCCATACGGAATCCATGCGACGCCGCTCACAAGTCGGTTCCGGGCACGTGCGTGCCGGTGACACGCCCAGGGTCCCCCCGCAATTGCCCGAAACCGACGCGGTGAAGTGAACACAGTCCCCAGTCTCGATCGATGAGCGACCGTCTCCGGGACCGACTGGGCCTCGGCCACCTGCTGGCCGGGACGACGGTGCTGACCGGCCTGTTGATCGTCCTCGGCGTGTACACCGCCGCCTCGGGTGCGGGCCTGGCCTGTCAGCAGCAGTGGCCGCTGTGTGACGGCGGCCTGTTGCCACAGACGATTCCGAGTTTCATCGAGTGGCTCCACCGCTTCGTCGCGATGGTCGCCGGGTTCGTCATCCTCGGCGCCGCGGGGGCGACCTGGGTGACCGGCGCCGAGCGCCGGACGCGACTGGCCGCGACGACCGCCGTCGCCCTCCTCCCGCTGCAGGTGCTCCTGGGCGGTGCGACCGTCACCATCGAGGGCGCGATTCCCTGGGGGTACACCCCGAGCGTCCACGCGTTACACCTCGGCGCCGCCCTCTCGATTTTCTCCGCGCTGTTGCTCGCGACGCTGTGGTCCGTCGAGGACGAGCTCCCCCCCGGACGGACGACGGGCGCACTCGGCGCGGCCCTCGCGGCACTCCTCGCGGGCCTCCCCGTCGCCCGGGGCATCGGCGTCCAGTACACCACCGGCGTGCAGTCGGTGTACTACGCGCTGTGTCTGACCTGCTTCGCCGCCCTGCTGACCGCGGCCGTCTGGGCCCGCGAGGAACGCCCCGGCCCGTACGCGGGCGCCCTCGCCGCCGCCGGGCTGCCGGCCGTCGTCTTCCAGCTGGTCGTCGCCCGCGAGATTCTGGGGTTCTACGGCGTCGTCCCCGTCGCGTACCTCGGATCGATCCTCGTCACTGCCGGCCTCCTCGCCGCCGCCCTGTGGCAGGTCCGTGGGGGCGACGCCGGGGACGGGACGGCCGCGTCGCACGTGCGCGGGGACTGATACGGTTTGGTTTCACCGTGTACCGGTGAGCACCGGCACTGTACTGGTGCTCGCCGGTACTGATGAAACGAAATCGTATGGTGGCGAGACGGGGGAGAGTGGCCTGCGCCACGCCACTCCGGAGAATATCGCCGTCAGATCGCTCTCGTAACCGGATTTTCGCGAAACCTTCAAGAGTTCGGGACGTGTCCCCTGTACCATGTCAGACGATACCATCCGTGGGGTCGACAGGCGCACGTACCTCCGCACCATCGGTGCCGGCAGTCTCGGGACGCTCGTCGGCGTGGCGGGCTGTGTCAGCACCGGCGACGACGGCGGCGACGGCGACGACGGCGGCGACGGCGACGACGGCGAGGACGGTAGCGACGGATCGGACGGCACCGACGGCGGGACCACGACGAGTGGCGACATGGAACCCGTCTCGGTCACCGCCGGGACCGCACCCGGGTTCCCGCCGTTCGAACTCAAGGAGGGCGGCGAACTCACCGGCTTCGACATCGAGCTGTTCGAGGCGGTCGTCGGGGCCGCCGACGGCCTGGAGTTCGACCGCTGGCGCGAGTTCGACTTCGACGGCCTGATCCCCGCACTGAGCAACGAGAACATCGACGCCATCGCGGCGGCGATGACCATCACCGAGGAGCGCGACCAGAACATCGACTTCTCGGACCCGTACTACAGCGCCGACCAGGCCATCCTGGTGCGGGCCGGCGGCTCGTTCTCCCCGAGCGACATCTCGGACCTGGAGGGCCGCCCGATCGGCGCCCAGTCCGGCACCACCGGCGAGGGCGTCGTCGAGGACGAGATCGGCACCTCGAACTACAACAGCTACGACAGCTACGTCCTCGCGGTCCAGGACCTGGAGAACGGCAACATCGACGCCATCGTCGTCGACGAACCGGTCGCCCAGACCTTCCAGGACCAGCGCGACGTCGAGATCGCCTTCGTCTACGAGACCGGCGAACGCTACGGCTTCGGCGTCCGCGAGGGCGACTCGCAACTCCAGGAGGGGCTCAACCAGGGACTGCAGGCGGTTCGTGACGACGGGACCTACGAGGAACTGCGCAACGAGTGGTTCAGCGGCTGATCGGCGATGGACTTGGCCACTGCGTCGAGTGACGTCGTCCTCCAGTCCGGTGACTGGGGGTTCGTCTGGGAGAACCGTCAGTACCTCGCGGGCGGGCTGTGGTGGACGGTCTGTCTCACCCTCACAAGCATCACGCTCGGATTTCTGCTGGGCTTTCCCGCCGGCGCCGTCGAGGCCTACGGCGACGGCGCCCTCGCATCGGTCGTCCGGAGCCTCGGCGTACTCCTGCGGGGAACGCCCATCGTCGTGATCCTCATCTTCGCGTACTTCGTGTTGCCGGTCAACGACCTGCTCCCGATCCACCGCGGGACGCCGCTCAGCGACGCGTTCGTCGCCGCGACCGTCGGCCTGGGGATGCGCAGCGCGGCCTACCAGGCCCAGCTGTTCCGCGGTGCGGTCCAGAGCGTCTCCGGCGGCCAGATGGAGGCCGCCCGCGCCATCGGCCTCTCGAAGGTCGAGGCGGTCCGGTTCGTCGTCGTCCCGCAGGCACTGCGCCGGTCGATCCCGGGCTTCCAGAACGAGTTCACCATCGTCCTGAAAGACACGAGCGTCGCCATCGCCATCGGCCTCGCGGAGCTGCTGACCCGCAGCCAGGACCTGTTCGTCCAGCAGACGACCGCCATCACGGAGATCATCCTGGCCATCTCGCTGGTGTACTTCGTGATCACGTTCGGGACGAACCGCGCGCTGGACTACGTCGGCTCGCGGTACGCCATCCCGGGCGAGGGAGGTGGGTCGTGACCGACTCACTGCTCGACGTCGAGGACGTCCGCAAGTCCTACGGCGACGAACTCGTCCTCGACGGCGTGAGTTTCGACATGGACGAGGGTGACGTGACGGTCCTGATGGGGCCCAGTGGCAGCGGCAAGTCGACGATGCTGCGCTGTATCAACCGCCTCACCGAGATCGACGACGGCGAGATCCGTCTCGACGGCCGGTCGATCACCGACCCCGGCGTCGACGTGAACGACCTCCGCCGGGACGTCGCGATGGTGTTTCAGGACATCAACCTGTTCGCCCACCTCACGGCCCTGGAGAACGTCACGCTCGGCCTGCGCCGCGTGAAGGGGATGGGGAAGGCCTCCGCCCGGGACCGCGCCAGCCGACAACTCGCCGAGGTCGGTCTGGCCGACCAGGTCGGCTCGTACCCCGGCGAACTGTCCGGCGGCCAGAAACAGCGCGTCGGCATCGCACGCGCGCTGGCGATGGACCCGAAGCTGGTGCTGTTCGACGAACCGACCAGTGCCCTGGACCCCGAACTGATCGGCGAGGTCACGGCGGTGATGCGCGAGCTGGCCGAGGAGGGCGTGACGATGCTGGTCGTCACCCACCAGATGTCGTTCGCGCGGGGCGCCGCGACGGACACCCTGTTCCTGGAGGACGGTCGCATCGTCGAGCGTGGCCCGCCCGAACAGCTGTTCGAGCGGCCCGAACAGCGCCGGACCGAGGAGTTCCTCCAGCGGATCACCGGAGCCGGAGAATGAGCGACCGCACCGTCACCGAGACCGGGCGCGCGTGGGCGGGCGACGTCGCCGCCGGGACCGACCGCCTCGCGGGCGGGCTCTGGATCGCTGCCGGGGCCCTGTTCTGGGGCTGGATCGGCCTGCGGTGGTTCACCGACTGGGTGTTGCCCGCCGGCGTCGGTCCGGCGCCGGGCGAGCCGTTCGTCTCGCCGGCGGCCGTCGAGGCACTGGGCGTCGTGATCACCGTCGACCTGTTCGTCATCGTCCTGAACTTCGACTTCGTCGGGGCCTTCGAGTCGCTGGCCTTCGCCGTCGAGTTCACGCCGCGCCTCGCGAGTGCCGCGTGGCTCACCATCGTCATCACCGTCGTCAGCATGGCGCTTGGCCTGCTCATCGCGGTGCCACTGAGCGTCGCCCGCGTGTACGGCGACCGCTCGAAGTGGCTGTCCCTGGCGTTCGTCGAACTGATCCGGGGGACGCCCCTGCTCGCCCAGCTGTTCGTCCTGTACTACGCGCTGAACTTCTCCCAGTACTTCCGGGGCGTCCCCGCGAGTCCCTGGCTCCCCCGGACGGCGGTGTACGTCGCCGTCGTCGGTTTTACCATCAACAGCGCGGCCTACCAGTCCGAGTACATCCGCTCGGCGCTGCTGTCGGTCGACGAGCGCCAGTTGACCGCCGCGCGTGCCATCGGGCTCTCGAAACTGGAGGGCATCCGCCACGTCGTTCTCCCGCAGGGCCTGCGCTTTGCCATCCCGGGCTGGTCGAACGAACTCGTCTACCTCATCAAGTACTCCTCGCTGGCCGCCTTTATCACCGTCCCGGAACTGTTCCAGGTCGCCCGCTCGATCGCCGCGGACAACTTCGACTACCTCGGCGTGTTCACGCTCGTCGCCGTCATGTACCTGGGCCTGGTCATCACGGCCGCGAAACTCATGGGTCGCCTGGAGGACCGCCTGTCGATTCCCGGCCTCGGCAGTGCGGATCCCGAGCGGTGACACCAGGGGCTTCCGGCGGCCACCGACCGCCGAACGAAGCAAAACTGGCATACCCGGACGGCGGGAACGACCATACGTGACCGACCAGAATTGTCCCCACTGTGACGTGTCGATGGAAGAACGAACGTGACGGCCGAGGGCGTCGGGGACCGCTACGTCGAGACCGACCGCGACGGCGGCCTCCTCGATCGCCTCGGAGTCGGCGAGCAGACGCCGTTGTACGCCAGTCTCTGTCCCGAGTGCGGTCTGACGAACCTGTACGCGGATCTCTCCGAGTAAACCGTATGATACTGTCGGACGTACTCACTCGACGCAGTTCGACGACACGGGCTGTCGAGTTGCTTCACGACGGTACGGCCGACAGTATGAGCACCGCCCGCCGCGGATGCAAGCGGTTTTGAACACCCCGACCGAAACGTGCGTCGATGACTGGGGTCGCGTCCGTCCTGCCGACCGTCGCGGCTGGTGCCGCGGTGGGGTTGCTCGGAGCCGTCGTGATGAACGTCCCGATGGCGGCGCTGCCGGAGGGCTTTACCCCGGCGTTCGTCGCCGCTGGGAAACTCACCGGGAGCGATCCGGACGCCGTCGGCGACCGGACGGCCTACGCCGTCCACCACGCTGCCGGTGTCCTCGCGGGCGTCCTGTTCGGACTGGGCGTGGCCGTCGGCGAACCGGTCCTGGGGGCGACGTGGCCGGCGGGACTGCTCGCCGCCTTCGGCGTTCTCCTCTTTCTGCTGGCGTTCTTCCTGCTGGTCGTACTGCCCCGAACCGACTTCGACGCCGAGCGCGAGCGTGCGGTCACCCGCGCCTGGGTGCTGTCGGCGTTCGTCTTCGCCGTGACGATGACGTTCGTCGGTCCGCTCGTGCTGGGACTTCGGTAGCGCCTGCGGAGCGGTCCTCGGGACGGCCCGCAGGTTTATTCGCGGGCGCTTCGCACAGGGCCACAAGTCGACGGCTCATGGGCACGCACGTCAACTACAGCGGTCTCGTCATCGCGGGCGTCGGGTTCTTCCTCACGCGGTTTACCGTCACGCTCGCCGTCTACGAGGCGTCCGTCCGGTTCTACCTCGCGGGCGTCGTCCCGCTGGCGCTCGGACTCGGACTCGCCGCCTTCGGGGTCGCGCTTGCAGTCGCCGACGTCGACGCCACCCTGGTCCGGACGACCGCGATGTGGTGTGTCGTCGGTCTCGCGACGATGCTCGTGCTCGTTGCACTCACGTTGCTGGGCGCGACCACGGGCGGCGTGCCGGACCTCGCGACGGTTCGCTCCCGGACCTACCTCTCGAACTTCCTCATCGGCGGCAGCGTCGGGGGGACGCTGACCGGGCTGTACGCCTCGCGCAATCGCCAGCAGCGCGACACGCTCCGACAGCAGACCAACCGCCTGGAGGTTCTCAACCGGATGCTCCGTCACGAGGTACTCAACGCCGTGATGGTGATCCAGGGGTACGCCGACCTCGACGATGAGTCCTCGGACGCCGGTGCGGCCATCGAGGAGAAGTCGGCGGCCATCGAGCGGACCGTCGAGGAGGTGAAGTACCTCGCGCGCGGCGACGACGGACCGCGGGAGACGGCCGTCGACGTCGACGAGTTGCTCTCCGAGAGCGTCGCCCGCGCCAGGGAGCGGTATCCGGACGTCGACCTGTCCGTCGCGGCCGGGGGCGAGACGCCGCCGGTCGGGGCCGACGACCGGGTGGAGCGGGTGTTCACGCACCTGGTCGAGAACGCCGCCAGCGTCGCCGAGACGGTCACGGTGTCGACGGCGACGACGGCGCGGTCGGTCCGCGTCGCGGTTCGCGACGACGGCCCCGGGCTCCCGTCGTCACAGCGGCGCCTCCTCGAGACCGGCGACATCGCCGAGTACGACGACCCCGACACCGGCTTCGGACTGAACGTCGTCCGGCTGCTGGTCGAGGAGTACGGCGGCCGGATCGAGACCGACGTCGGAGACGACGGGACGACGGTGACGGTCACGCTCCCGCGCGCGACCGCCGAGACGACAGAAACGGGACTCGGCGGTCCGAATCCGATCGCCGTCCGACCGTCGGTACCCCACCTGGTCGTCATCCTGGGTGCCGCCCTGATCGCGGGCGTGTGCTACGGCGTCGCCGCGGAGGCGTTCGGCGGCTCGGTCGGGTTCATCGGGATCTACTACGGGGTCCAGAACGGGGTCGTCGGGTGGATCGGCCACGAGTTCCACAGCGTCGTCTTCGCGTTCGCCTTCGCCAGCATCGCGTCGCTGTTGCCGGACGGCCATCGGGACTCGGTGGCGACGTACGTCGCGGTGGGCACCGCCTGGGGCGTCGTCCTCTGGGCCCTCGCCGCGGGGTTCGTCTCCCCCATCTGGCTGCGACTGCTCGGGTTTCCCGCTCCGATTCCGAGTTTCTCGGGGATGCTGCTGGTCGCACACCTGGCCTGGGGGAGTTCGCTCGGCCTCCTGACCGCGCTCGGCTACCGGTCCGTCGCACCCAAACTGGCTCGTCTCGCTGGATGACGGCGGCGAGCGGCCACGATTCTTCGACAGTATATTTACTTACTCGGGCCAACGCCGCCCCATGGCGAAACAACCACACGTCCAGGTCGAGGACGGCGATGTCAACGATATCGCACTCGTCCCGGGCGACCCCGGCCGTGTCGACCGCATCGCCGGCCACTGCGAGGCCGTCGAGGAACTGACCCACAACCGCGAGTACAAACTCGTCAACGCGACCTACGAGGGCCGCGACCTGACGATCTGTTCGACCGGCGTCGGCTGTCCGTCCGCGACCATCGCCGTCGAGGAACTGTCCCGGGTGGGCGTCGAGACGTTCATCCGAGTGGGCACGACCGGCGCCCTCCAGGCGGGCATCGAGATCGGTGACATGGTCGTCGCGACGGGCGCGGCCAAAGACGAGGGGACGACCAGGCGCTACGAGAACGTCGAGAACCCGGCGGTGCCCAGCTACGACGCGCTGACGGCACTGGTCGACGCCGCCGAGGACAACGACGAAGCGGTCCACGTCGGCGCCATCGCGACGGACGACGCCTTCTACGCCGAGACCGACGAGTACGTCGAGGACTGGGAGGCCGCCGGTCTGCTGGCCGTCGAGATGGAGGCGGCGGCCATCTTCACGCTGGCCCGCCGGAAGGGACTCAGTGCGGGAGCGATCTGTACCGTCGACGGCAACCTCGTCGAGGGCACCCAGAAGGGCGAGATCG
>CAZIVN010000091.1:0-8989 GCA_964542685.1 uncultured Halobacteriales archaeon | reverse complement strand
GTTCGTCCGGTTCGTCCTCGCCGCCCTCCATCTGCCGGAACTCGTCGGTCGGCGCGTCGAGCGTCCGGACCCGGACCGGCCGCGGGTAGAACTCCTCTGCGACGCGCTGGACCCCGTCGACGATCTCGTCGACGTAGGCACGGGCGCCGTGGTCGGCGACGTACCGCTCGGGCGTCTTGTTCAGCGACAGCACCATGTGCTCGATGCGCAGGAGGCCAACGCCGTCGGCCCCCGTCGCGGCTGCCCGCTCTGCGGCCTCCGGAATGGAGACGTTCACCTTCACTTCGGTCGCGGTCATGGGTTTGACCGGCGCCTGCGGGCGCACCTCCTCGACGGGTTCGCGGTCCTCGTCCGGTTCGTCGGCGCCCTCGCGGACCGCTCCCCTGTCGCCGTCGACGGTCACCGTCTGGCCGTCCGACAGCGCCGTCGTCGCCCCGCCCGTCCCGACGACCGCGGGGACGCCCAGTTCGCGAGAGACGATGGCGGCGTGGGAGGTCATCCCGCCCTCGTCGGTGACGATGCCGCCGGCGCGTTTCATCGCCGGCACCATGTCGGGCGTTGTCATCTCGGTGACGATGATGTCGCCGTCGCCGACCTTGTCGAGTTCGTCCAGTTTCCCGACGATGCGGACCGTGCCCGTCGCGACCCCCGGACTGGAGCCCAGGCCGTCGACGAGGCGCCCCTCCTCGGACGCGTCACCGCCGCTCTCGACTGCGCCCGAGCCGTCGGTCACGCCCGAGGGCCGGTCGCCGCTCGGGTCGCCCGCGGCGTCGGCGGCCGCTTCGGCGTCCTCGTCGCCGCCGCTGATCGTCGTGATGGGACGCGACTGGAGCATGTACGCCTCGCCGTCGACGACCGCCCACTCGACGTCCTGTGGCGTCCCGTAGTGGGCCTCGACGCGTTCGCCCAGTTCGGCCAGTTCGGCCAGTTCGCCGTCGTCGAGGACGCGTCGTTCGCGCCGGTCCTCGGCGACGTCGACCTCGACGGTCTCGCCGGTGTCCGGGTCCCTGACGTGTTTGAGCTTCTTGTCCGCGACGATGACTTCCTCGACGGCGCCCGACGCGCGGTCGATGACGTAGTTGTCCGGCGAGACGGACCCCGAGACGACGGCCTCGCCCAGGCCCCACGCGGCCTCGACGATCATCCGGGCCTCGCCGGTCGAGGGGTGGCTCGTGAACAGGACGCCGCTCTTCTCGGCGTCGACCATCCCCTGGACCACGACGGCGATGTTCACCGCGCTGTGGTCGAACCCCTGCTGTTGGCGGTAGTAGATCGCACGCTGGGTGAACAGCGACGCCCAGCAGGCCCGCACCTTCTCCAGGAGGTCCTCGGCGGTGACGTTCAGGAACGTCTCCTGTTGCCCGGCGAAACTGGCGTCGGGCAGGTCCTCCGCCGTCGCAGAGGAGCGCACGGCGACGAACTCCGACCCGTCGCCCAGTTGCTCGTAACTGGCGAGCAGTTCCTCGCGCAGACCGTCCGGGAACGGCGTCTCCAGAATCAGGTTCTGTGCGTGCTCGGCCGCGGCCGACAGCGCCGAGGAGTCCTCCACGTCGACGTCGACGGCCGCGAACAGTTCCTCGTCGATGCCCGCTTCCTCGATGAAGTCCCGGTAGGTCCCCGCGGTCACGACGAACGCGTCCGGGACCGGGAGTCCCGCACCGGTCAACTCCCCGAGCGAAGCACCCTTGCCGCCGACCGCCTCCAGGTCGTCGGCGTCGATCTCGTCCAGCCAGAGTACTGGCATCAGTTCGGTCTATCACGGATTGTCACATATAGGTTCCGAACGGGGCGAGACAGGAGCCAGTCAGCGTCGACAGGCGACGGCCCGACGTTCGGGTGGGTGGCAGAGACGCCCCCCACGAGACGGGTGCTGGGCCGCAGTTATTATGCTCCGTGACCGTCTGACCCCGGACATGGAGACTGGACGGGTACTCAAACTGGCCGCCTACTACCGGTTGCTGGCGACGCTGTCGTTCGTCGTCGGGTTCGGCATCGTCGGCGCTGGCTTCGCGCTCGGGGTCTGGCCGATGCTCGAACACATGCTCAACAACGCGCCACAGAACTTCGACGAGTCGATCAGTCGCGCACAGCCGGTCGTGTTCGTCGCGCTCTCTGCCGTCGGGATTCTGATCTGGCAGTTCGGCAAGTCGTTCGCGTTCGTCAAGGCCATCTCCTCGGCCGCGGAGGCCGGGACCGAGGGGGGCGATGTCGACACCGAATCGCTCCGGGCGGAGGTCGGCGAGGTGGTCGACGACCGTCTCGCGGCGGCGGACCTGTCCGGCGACGCGGGTGAGGCTCGCGAGCCGACCGCGTCCCGGCGACACTCCGCGACGGCCACGACCGGACGGAACGCCACCGGCGACGCACTCGGGTACGACGACGGCGGAACCGCCGAGACGGAGTACGACGCCGGCGACGACGGGTACGACACCGGCAGCGGGGACGCGACGTACGACGAGGCGGGCACCGCGTCGGCCGACGAGTTCGACACGGGTGGCGCCACCGGCGACGCTGGGCAGGCGGCGACCGGTGACGCAGACGTCGGAGCGTCGGGGTCGGGACCGACGGAGGAGGCGACGACCGGGACCGGAGAGACCGCCGGGTCGGACGGGGGCGACGACCCGCTGGCGGCCGGGTCCGACGAGGGCGAGGACTCAGACGACGAGTGGCGCCCCTCCGAGTGACCGGGCGCTGCGATCCGACCCCGCAAGACAGCGGTCCGGTCAGGCTTCGAGAATGTCGTCTTCTTCGGCCGGTGGCACCGTCAGGTCGCCGTCCAGCGTGACGACGCCGGCGCCGCCGACGCGGACCGTCTCGCCGACGCGGACCCTGACCTCCCCCGGCCGGTCGACGAAGTGGCCCTGTTCCAGTCTGAGTTCGTCGGGGAACCCCTCGGCCGTCTCGTCGACCGCGCTCCCCAGCGGGTCCTGGCCCGTCTCGAAGGCGCCGAAGTGCCGGAGATAGGCGCCGACGGCGCCGCTCGCGGTGCCAGTCACGGGGTCCTCCGGCACGCCGGCACCGGGCGCGAACATCCGACCGTGCAGCGTCGACGCCCGGTCGAGGGCGTCGAAGGTGAACAGGTAGACCCCCGTCGCGTCCACGGCGTCGGCGAGGTCCTCGACCGCTCGCATGTCCGGGTCGGCGTCGCTCAGGTCGCTCAGGTACTCCGCCGGAACGATCAGGAACGGCAGGCCCGTCGAGGCGACCGCGAGTGGCAGGTCGTCGGACAGCCCCGTCAGCGACGTCGGTTCGACCCCCAGGGCGTCGGCCACGCGGTCGTACTCTATGTCGACCCGTTCGACGGTCGGCGCGTCCTGTGTCATCCAGACGAACCCCGCCTCGGTCACCTCGACGTCCAGGACGCCGACGTTGGTCTCCAGGCTGTGTGTGCCCGCCTCGACGACGCCGTCGTCGAACAGGAAGTAGTGAGAGCCGACGGTCGCGTGCCCGCAGAGGTCGACCTCCTGGGTCGGCGTGAAGTACCGCACTCGGCGGTCGGCGCGGTCGCTCGACAGCAGGAACGCCGTCTCGCTGACGGACAGCTCCCGGGCGACCGACTGCATCTGGTCCTCGGTCAGGTCGTCGGCGTCCGGGACGACGCCGGCGGCGTTCCCGGCGAGCGGTCGGTCCGCGAACGCGTCCACGAGCAGGGTCCGGACGGTGTCCATGTACACTCCTCGCAGCGGCGGGCGCTTGAACGCTGTGCTGTCGGCCGACGGCGACCGTGCTCGTGTGTCGGGTCCCTCAGCGACTCGCGCCGTCGGCGCTCCCGCCGAGCCACCCCGCCAGATCCTCGATTACCGGCCGCGCGACGTTGCTCGGGGTCGAGTACGCCGTCCGCCCCAGCCCGCCGGGACTCGGCGTGAACAGGTGATTCAGGCCCTCGTACACCTGGAACCGCGTGTCGGGACGGTCCGCGAGTTCGGACTGCCACCGCTCGAAGTCGTCGGCGACGGTCACCCGGACGTCCGCGCTCCCCTGGGCGAAGGTCAGGGGGACGTCCGTCCCCCGAGCGGTCGCGAAGCGGTCGTACTCGGCGAGGCTGCGGAGGAACGCCGCCGTCAGTCCGTACGGGCGGAACACCTCCGCTGCGGCCCCGTACTCGCCGGCGTCGATCCGGTCGACCCCGGTCTGCAGGCGGTCGTACGTCTCGTTCTCAGATTCGGAGAGGTCGCCGTCGGCGCGCTGGAGCTGTCGGATCTGGTCGACCAGGGCGACGTACAGCGGCCGGGCGTTGCCCGCCAGCGCGACCCCGCGGTCGACGCCGTCGGCGCGGTCGACGACCCGCGGGAGCGCCCCACCACCCAGACTGTGTCCGACGACGGTCAGTTCCGTGATGGAGGGTCGCTCCGGCGTCCCGGCCCAGCGGCGCAGTCGTTCGACTGCCCGGGTCGCGTCGTCGACGACGACCGTGTCGAGCGTCGCCGTCGAGAGCGCGCCCGGACAGGCCGCCGTCACCTTGTCGTAGCGCAGGGCGGCGACCCCGTGGCTCGCCAGCCCCCACGCGAGGTCCCGGTACGGACGAACCGCACCGGTCGTCCCGTCCATGTCCTGCGGCCCGGACCCGTGGACGATCACCGCGAACGGTCGCTCCCCGGCGACGCGGGGCAGCGAGAGCCGCGCCGGCAGCGGACAGCCCGGGCGGTCGATCTCCAGGTCGAACTCGCGGAACGCGGACCGGTCGACGTACGACGGCAGTTCCCACTCGCCGTCGGGGAGCGCGGGCGTCTCCGGCGCCGTCGTCGCTCCCGTCGGCGGTTCTGTCGACCGGTCGGTTCCCGACGGCGGCGGCGTGGCTGTCCCGGTCGTCGTGACGCCGGACGTCGGCGACGTCCCCCCCGTGGTCGGCCCTGCGGTCCCGTCGGAGCCAGACTCGTTACACCCGGCCAGCGCGCCGACGGACGAGGCCGCGAGCGTCGCCAGCACCGTCCGCCGGGTGCACTGCGTGGAGGTACCACTCCGGTCGCGGTCCGAAGACGGGGACATACCCGAGGCTCGAATCGCTCGCGACATAAATCTCGCCGGTGATCGGGGGGTCGAGTGGGCTCGCGCCGGTCAGTCCGCCGGCACCTCGCCAGAGTCGGTCGCGGCCGCCGGGTCCTGCACCCAGAGGTCGCCGAACAGGTCGTCCTGCTGGAGTCGGACCGTGCCGCGGTGGGCCAGGAAGAGCAGGGCGAGGAACGTCTGGACGCGCGACCCACCCACGTCGTCGATCTCGTCGTACAGCACCTCCGTGCGACCGTTGTCGTAGTGTGTACGCAGGCGCCCGCGCACGTCGTCGATGGTCGCCTCGATGTCCTCGCTGTGCGTGTTGCTCGTCACCTCGCCGGCCGTCGGTTCGCCCTCGCGTCGCAGGTCGTCGGTCGCACGGTAGTCCAGCGTCTGGGTCCCGCGGTCGTACCCCGACGGCGAGTCGCTGGTGTCGTACGTCCGGCCCTCCTTCCACCAGGTGTCCCGCTCGGCCTCGCGCAACTCCCTGACGAGTTCGTCCAGCGTCTCCGGCGTCCCGCGGGCGTGCTTGCGGTCGAGCCGGCGTTCCATCTCGGCCTCCAGCGTCGCGATGGGGTCCTCGTCGGGCGGCGGCGCCTCGCCGCCCTCCAGGGCCACCTCCCACGGTTCCGGCTCGTCCTCGGGGTCGTCGTCGGTCAACAGGTCGTCGCCTTTCATCCGCACCAGCACGGAGGCGTAGAACAGCGCCCGCCCCGAGGCCCGCAGGTCGCCCTCGTCGAGGGCGTCCAGGAACTCCTCGGTGACTCGCACCACGTCGATGTCCCACGGGTCGATCCGCCCGTCCTCAGCGAGTTGCACGAGCAACTCGACCGGTTCGACGCCGTCCTCGTCCCGGTCGTCCCGTCGCAGGTCGTCGGGCAGGACCTCGTCCATGGGGCCACCGTCGGGAGCGTCCGTGTCGTCCTCGGACGCCGACTCGTCCGGCCGGTCGCGGTCATCGTGGCCGGCGATGTTGAGGGGGATGTCCTCGTCAGTCATCCGAGACCCCCTCCTCACTTCGTCCCTCACGGGTCGCTTCGCTCCCCGTTCGGCCGTCCGAGACCCCCTCCTCACTTCGTTCGTCGGGCGTCTCGCGTTCGTCGGGCGTCTCGCGTTCGTCGGGCGTCTCGCTAGTCATCCGCAACCACCTGCGACGCGAGGTCGATCCCTGTCACCGTCGAGAGGTTGTTCTCCTGCATCGTGACGCCGATGGCCCGTTCGGAGCGGTCCAGCATCGCCGAGCGGTGGCTGACGACGACGAACTGGGCGTCCTCAGCGAGTTCGTCGACGAGTTCGCCGACGCGTTCGGCGTTGGCGGCGTCGAGGAACGCGTCGATCTCGTCCAGGGCGTAGAACGGCGCGGGGTTGTACCGCTGGATGGCGAAGATGAAGGCCAGTGCCGTCAGTGACTTCTCGCCGCCCGACATGGCGTCCAGTCGCTGGATGGGCTTGTCGCCGGGCTGTGCCTTCATCGTCAGGCCGCCATCGAACGGCTCCGCCTCGTCCTCCAGGAACAGGTGGCCGCTGCCGTTCGAGAGCCGTTCGAAGATGTCTCGGAAGTTCTCGTCGATTGCCTCGAACGCCTCCATGAACGTCGCCTTCTTCTGGGCCTCGTAGGAGTCGATCCGGTCGCGGATCCCGTCCCGTTCCTCGACGAGCGTCTCGCGACCCTCCTGGAGGGTGTCCAGTTCCGCCTCGACCTCGTCGTAGTCGTCGATGGCCCGCATGTTCACCGGCTCCATGGCCTCCATTTGCTCGGTGAGTTCCTCGACGCGGGCGGTCACCTCGTCGTGGTCCGGGATCTCCTCGGGGTCGTAGTCGCCGACCTCGCTCTCCAGCTGGTCGATCTCCCACGCCAGGGTCTCCGCGTCCTCCTGCAGCGAGTCCAGCCGGGACTCGACCTCGCTGACGGCCTCGCTGGCGTCGTTGCGGGCGCTCTCGGCCTCGCGGAGGTCCTCGCGGATCTCCTCGCGGTCGGCCTTCAGGTCCGCGAGTTCGTCCTCGAGCTGGAGGACCTCCCGGCGCTTCTCCTCCAGGGTCGTCTCCTTCTCCGCGACCTGTGCTTCCAAGTCCTCGATGCGCTCCTCGTGTTCCGCCTTGCGGTTCTGGGCCGCCTCGACGGTGTCGTGCAGTTCCTCGATGGACTCCTCGGTGTACTCCTTCTCCAGCCGGTACTCGTTGAGCTGGGCGTCGAGGTCGTCGGCTCTGTCCTCCAGGTCGTCGATGTCGGCCTCGATCTCCTCGGCCCGCTCGGTCAGTTCCGGCACCCGCGAGTCCGCCAGTTCGGCCTCCAGGTCCGCGATGTCGGCCTCGATGTCCGCGATGACGTCGTCCTGTTCGGCGATCTGTGCTTCGATCTCCTGCATCCGCTCGTCGACCTCCGCCCGCTGTTCCCGCAGCGACTCGCGTTCGGCCTCGAGTTCGTCGATGCGCTCCTCGACGCTCGCTACCTCGTCGTCGACGCGTTCGATGTCGGCCTCGATGGAGCGGACCTCCTCGGTCGCGGCGGTCTTCCGGTCGCGGGCGTCCTCCAGGCGCTCGTCGACGGCCGAAATCTCGTCCCTGATCTCGTCGCGGTCCGACTGCAGGTCCCTGATCTCCGCGGCGAGGCGTTCGAGTTGCCCCGTCCCGCCCTTCGAGAAGGAGTACCTGGAGCCGCTCTTGGAGCCCCCGGTCATCGCCCCCGAGGTCTCCACGAGGTCGCCCTCCAGGGTCACCAGACGGTACTGCCCCATGTACTCGCGGGCGGTTTCGATGTCCTCCACGACGAGCGTGTCGCCCAGGACGTACGAGAACACGCCGGCGTACTCATCCTCGAAGTCGACGAGGTCGTAGGCGAACCCGACGACGCCCGGGTCCGCGGGCGCCGACGGCAGCGAGCGGTCGTCCATCTCCGACAGCGGCAGGAACGTCGCCCGCCCGGCGTTGCGCCGCTTGAGGTAGTCGATGCACTGCTCGCCGACGCCGTCGTCGTCGACCACGACGTTCGCCAGGCGGCCGCCGGCGGCGGTTTCGCAGGCCACGGCGTAGCGGTCGTCGACGGATCCGAGTTGTGCGACGGCGCCGTGGACGCCGTCCATCTCCGCGTCGAGGACCGCCGTGACCGACCGCGGGAACGACGAGTCGCCGTTCTGGTCGGCCTTGGCCTCCAGTTCCGCGTACTCCTGCTGTTTGGCCTCCAGCGTGTGCTCTATCTCCTCCAGTTCCGCGTTCAGCGAGCGCTTCTCGTCTTTGAGGTCCGTGACGACGCCGTCGATGTTCTCGGCGTTCGCCCGCGCTTTCTCCAGTTCAGTCCGGAGGTCCGCCCGTTCGTCCGCCAGTTCCGGCAGTCGCTCGCGAGCCTCCTCGACGTCCGCCTCGACGCTCTCGATGGCGTCCGTGCGGCGGTCGGCCTCGTCGATGAGCCGGTCGCCCTCCCGCTGGAGTTCGTTGCGCTCGTCTTTGGCCGCCTCGAGGTCCGCCTTGCGCTCCTGGAGGTCACCTTTCAGTTCGTCGAACTCGGTGTCGACCGCCTCGATCTCGGCCCGAACCGACTCGAGTTCGGTCTCTCTCTCCTTGATATCGGCTTTCACCGACGACTTCTCCAGCTTCGTCTCGCGAATCTTCGACTCGAGTTCGTCGACCTCCTCGCCCTTCCGGTCGATCTGGACGAAGGCGTCGCGGCGCTCGCTCTCGGCGTCCTCGATCGCCGCTTCGCTGGCCTCGATTTCGTTCTCCAGGCGCGAGATGTCGCCCTTGATCGACTCGATCTCGCGTTTGATCTCCAGCTGTTCGTCCTCGCCTTTCCGTTCGATCTCGGCGTTGATGTCGTCCAGGTCCTCGCGGAGGCGGACGACCGCCCCCTCGCGTTCGTCGAGTTCTCGCTGGCGGTCCGCCAGGTTCGCCTCCGTCTCCTCGACGCGCGCCTCCAGGTCCGCGAGCGACTCGCGTTTCTCCTCCAGTTGTGCGGCCTTGAGGTAGCTCTCGTACTCGGCTTTCTCCTCGCGGTACGCCTGGTACT
>CAZIVN010000090.1:0-9036 GCA_964542685.1 uncultured Halobacteriales archaeon | reverse complement strand
GGCGATCACCGGTAATGAATGAAACTAAACCGTATGAGGCCCGCTCGCTGCGCCCGACCCCGGTCCCGTCCAGCCTTGCCGCGCGGCGTGACTTTATGAGTGGGCCGGGCGAACTCGCGGACACGGATGGGCCAACTGAGCGATCTGTTCGCGCCGGACCGCGTCGCCGTCGTCGGGGCCAGTGAGGAGGCAGGGTCGGTCGGCCGGGCCCTGGTCGAGAACCTCGCCGACGGGTTCGACGGGAGCGTGTTCCCGGTCAACCCCAATCGCGAGTCGGTGCTTGGCCTGGTCTGTTACCCGTCACTGGCGGCGCTCCCCGACGACGACCCGCCGGCCGACCTCGTCGTCGTCGCGGTGCCGCCGTCGGTCGTCCTGGAGACGCTGGAAACCGCCGGCGACCTGGGGGTCCGCGACGCCGTCGTCATCACGGCGGGGTTCGGCGAGACGGGCCCGGAGGGTGGGCGGCGGGAGCGCGAACTGGCGGAGATAGCCGACCGGTACGGGATGAACGTCGTCGGCCCGAACTCGCTCGGGGTGATGGCCACGCCGGTCGGGATGAACGCCACGTTCGGGCCCGAGGCGCCGCTACCCGGAGCGATCTCTTTCATGAGCCAGTCGGGTGCGTTCGTCACCGCCGTCCTGGACTGGGCCCGGGACCAGGGCATCGGGTTCCGGGACGTCGTCTCGCTGGGCAACAAGGCCGTCCTGGACGAGACGGACTTCGTCGCGGCGTGGGGCGACGACGACGGCACGGACGCGGTCATCGGCTACGTCGAGAGCATCGAGGACGGCGCGCGGTTCGTCGACGTCGCCCGCGAGACGACCCGGGACACGCCGATCGTCCTCGTGAAGTCCGGGCGAACGGAGGCTGGCGCGCAGGCGGCGTCCTCGCACACCGGCGCCATCGCCGGCTCCGAGCGCGCCTACGAGGCGGGTCTGAGGGACGCGGGTGTCCTCCGGGCCGAGAGCGTCCAGGAACTGTTCGACTACGCTCGCGCGCTGTCGGGGCTCCCGCTCCCGGCGGCCGACGGCGTCGCAGTCGTGACCAACGCCGGCGGCCCGGGCGTGATGGCGACCGACGCCGTCGGCGACTCGACGCTGTCGCTCGCGGACTTCGGCGAGGCGACGACCGCCGCACTCACCGAGCGCCTGCCGTCGGCCGCGAACGTCCACAACCCGGTCGACGTCATCGGCGACGCGGACGTCGACCGCTTCGCCGACGCTCTGGACCTCGCACTCGCCGACGACGGCGTCGGCGGCGCCGTCGTCATCTCTGCGCCGACGGCGGTGCTGTCGTTCGACGACCTCGCCGAGGCCGTCGTCGACGTCGCCGACGACCACGAGAAACCGGTCGTGACCGCGCTGATGGGCGGGGAACGGGCGGCCGACCCGGCGGACCGCCTCGCCGAGGCGGGGATCCCGAACTACGCGCCGACGCGCTCCGAAAATACGGGATCCCGAACTACTTCGACCCCGCGCGCGCCGTCGACAGCCTCGACGCGGTATGCCGCTACCGCGAGATCAGCGAGCGCCCGGCGCCGGACCCCCGCGAGTTCGACGTCGACCGCGAGCGTGCCCGTGCCGTCCTCGGGCGGGCGCTCGACCGGGACACGACCCGCCTGGGCGTCGAGGCGATGGACCTGCTCGACGCCTACGGGATCCCCACGCCCGAGGGCGAGGTCGTCGACGGGCCCGAGGACGCCAGTCGCGTCGCGGACCGGATCGGCGGCGACGTCGTGATGAAGATCGTCAGTCCGGACATCCTGCACAAGTCCGACATCGGCGGCGTCCGCGTCGGCGTCGCGCCGGCGGACGTCGCAGACGCCTACGAGGACCTCGTGAGCCGGGCGTACAACTACCAGCCGGACGCGAACGTCCTCGGCGTCCAGGTTCAGGAGATCGTGGACCTGGATCGCAACACGGAGACCATCGTCGGGACGAACCGCGACCCACAGTTCGGGCCGCTCGTCCTGTTCGGCCTGGGCGGCGTGTTCGTCGAAATCCTGGAGGACACGGCGCTGCGCGTGGCGCCCGTCGACCGTCGGGGTGCTCGCGAGATGGTCGAGGAGATCAAGGCCGCGCCGCTGTTGCGCGGCGCGCGGGGCCGAGAGCCCGCAGACGTCGATGCGGTCGTCGAGACCATCGAGCGTCTGGGACGTCTGGTCACGGACTTCCCGTCGATTCTCGAACTGGACGTCAACCCGCTCCTGGCCGGCCCGGACGGCGCGACGGCGGTCGACCTCAGGCTGACGGTCGACCCGGACAGACTCGCGGACACCCTCTCTCACGACCCATGACCCGAACCACACTCGTCACGTCACTCGAAGCGAGCACAGGCAAGACGGCAGTTTCGCTGGCCCTCGCCCGCCTCGCGGGCGAGCGCGGCGACAGCGTCGGCTACATGAAGCCGAAGGGGACGCGCCTGGAGTCGAACGTCGGCAAGACGCTGGACCGCGATCCGATGCTCGCCCGCGAGCTACTGGACCTGGACGCCGAGATGCACGACCTGGAGCCGATCGTCTACTCGCCGACGTTCATCGAGGGCGCGGTCCGGGGCCGGGAGGACCCGGCGGCCCTGCGCGACCGGGTCCGCGAGGCGTTCGAGACCGTCGCCGCTGACCGCGACCACGTGGTCCTGGAGGGCGCAGACCGGTACACCACCGGCGGCGTCGTCGACCTGGCCGACCCGGACGTCGCGCGCCTGGTCGACGCCGAGACGGTGGTACTCGCCGACTACGAGCGCCCGGGCGACCTGGACGAGGTACTGGGGGCGGTCGACGCACTGGGTGACACCTGCGCCGGCGTGTTGTTCAACCGCGTCTCGGAGTCCGCGTTCGACGCCCTGGAGGCCGACGCCGTCCCGTTCCTGGAGGCACGGGACGTCCCGGTCCTGGGAGCGCTGCCCCGCGACCGGACGCTGGCCGGGGTGACGGTGTCCGAACTGGCCGAGGCGCTGGCTGCCGAGGAACTCACGGGGGCCGACCCGGACGAGGAGGCCATCGTCGAGCGGTTCGCGGTCGGGGCGATGAGCGCGGAGGCGGCACTGGGACACTTCCGGCGGACGCGTAACGCCGCGGTGATCACCGGCGGCGACCGGTCCGAGATACAGTCCGCGGCCCTGGAGGCGCCGGGCGTGGAGTGTCTGGTCCTCACGGGTGGCCACCGGCCGTCGGGCGCGGTGCTCGGGCGGGCCGCCGAGGCCGGCGTCCCCGTGTTGCTGGTCCAGGGCGACACGCTCACCGCCGTCGAGCGCGCGGAGTCGGTCGTCAGGAGCGGCCGGACGCGTGACGAGGAAAGCGTCGACCGGGTCGCGACGCTGCTACGGGACCACGCGGCGGTCGACGCACTGTTCGACTGATACGGTGTCGGATAACTGTTTGCCGGCGAGCACGGCTACGGTGCCGGGGCTCGGTGGCAATCGACGAGACGAACCCGTCTGCTCTCCCGGGACGCCAGTCGGGTACTCCCGGACCGTCGGCGAGTGTGGTCGGGCGGTGCTGTCGGGTCGCGTAACCGCGACGAAGTCGGTCGCCGGGGTGGGTGCCGTTCCCCCGACACCGCCGGGCGTCACCGCGTGTGTTGGCGGTGACCGCACTCCTCGCACTCGAGTACCTGGACGATGGCCGCGCCGCCGTCGGTCGAAACCGGTTCCCACTGGGCGTCGTCTCCCAACCAGTCTCCATGACTGCCACACGATTCGCATCGCATCGACTGTGCCTCGTTAACATCCAACGTACGGATCGAGTTAAACCCTCAGATCCCTCCGTCGCGCGAAGAGTCGTCCCGGTTGACGCGTCGCCGACAGTGCGGCCCAACCGCTGTCGACGCCGGCCGGCCGTTCCGGGGACCGACGGCCCTTGCCAGTACCTTTTTCATCGCGCCTCGCCCAGGTTCGGGGTAGTGACCCGCGCCGTCCGGGAGGTCGTTAGTCGTGGCGATGAGTAGCGGCGAGTTCGCGCTCGTGCAGTTGCTGTCGCTGCTCAACCTGATCGTCCTCACGGTTGGGTTCGTCCTGTCCGTCGTCGCCGCGAGGGGGTTCTCGGACGCTCCGTTCGGGAAGCTGTTGCGCCCGCTGCCGGTCCTGTTCGCGGCGTTCGTCCTCCTGAACGCGCCGTGGGTGACGGGGTTCGACGGGTGGGTGGCCTACGTGCCGTGGTACACGACGTTCTACCAGCTCGTGTTCACGGTGGCCGTCGTCGCCGCGATGTGGGCCGCCGCACAGGCCGTCTACCTGTTGACCGAGCGGAGGGCGCTGTGAATGCTTGCGGTCCTCTCGGAACTGGCGTCGGCCGTCGCCGACCAGCCGTTTCTCGTCGTCGGCGTGGTCCAGACCGCACTGCTGCTCGCCGCGACGTTGCTCCTGTTGTACCCCGTCGTCGCGTACGCCCGGAACGTCGCCTACACCGAGGGACTCGTCGGCCTCGCCGCGGGACTGACGCTCACGACCGTCGGCAACCTGGTGGCGTTCCTCCCGGAGGCGACCGTTCGGGAAGCCGTTCCGCTCGTCTCCGCCCATCCACTCGTCTGGTCGACGCTGCTGAACCTCCTCGCCGGCGTCTCCGGGACGGTCGGCGTTTACTTCTTCGCACGGGAGTTCCTCTGGGTCGACTCCGGGGACGACCTCTCGACGCGCCGCCAGGACCCGGTCGAGGAGCCCCCGACCCCCGAAGGCGGCTTCGAGGCGGCGGGCGACGGCGGCCGGGAGGCGGGAGAGCATGGAGACTGACGCGACGGACGAGGAGGACGCCGAAACCGCCGGGGACCCCCCGGAGTACCTGACGCTGTCGCCGGGGACGCAGTCGCTCGTCCGGATGCCGTCGATGCGGTCGCCGCTGTGGACGCTCCCGCCCGAGGCGTTCGAGAACCTGCTGGTCGTGTCCGCGACCCACCCCCCGAGCACGGTCGAACGACTGGTCGTCGACCGCGGCGGCGACCCGGCGAAAACTGGCGTCGTTCCGGTGTCGGGATCGCCCGTCTCCTACGACGGACCGCTGTGGACCAGCGACGTCGTCTCCCCGGCGAACCTCTCCGGGATCGACGACGGCGTCGCGTCGGCGCTCCGCTACGTCAAACCCGGCGACGGCTGGATCGTCGTCGACAACGTCAACGTCCTGTTGATGTACGCCTCCCGGACGGGGGTGGAGGGCCTGGTCAGGTCGCTGCTCTCGCAGGGACGGCGACGTCGCGCTCGTGGGGTGTTCTCCGTCGTGCCGGAGGCGCTGTCGGCGGCCACGTACCGATCGTTCGTCGACGTCTTCGACTCGACGGTCGACCGGACCGACGACGGTCGGTGACGTCCCTCCGGCAGTGTCACTCGGCTGCTCGGCTCTCTGCGCGTGCTTTCAGTTCCTCGTTCATCGCCTCGAAGCCGGCCCTGACCTCGCTCGACAGTCTGCCCAGTAGCGGTTCGACCAGCGCCCCCTCGAACCGCTCTCGCTGTTCGAAGACGACGCCGTCGCCGTCCGGTTCGATCACGAACGCGTGTTCCGCGTCGATGGCGCCGGTGGAGGGCAGCCCGGTCGACCACCGGAGTTCCCGCTCGGGGTCGAACACCGTCACCGTCGCGACGAACGGCACGCGAACCCCCGAGGGGAGCGCCAGCCGTACTCGCAGTCGCTCGCCGAGTTCTGGCGTTCCGCGGACCCGCGTCAGCGTCGGGTTCCACTCGGAGTAGGATTCGAAGTCGGTCACCACGTCCCAGACCGTCGACTGGGGGGCGTCGATCCGCTCCCGGACCGATATCTCCCACGCCATGGGGGTGCCTACGTCGGTCTGGCTCATAAGCCATCGTGATCCCAGTGACGCGGGCCGACCCTCGCCGGTCGACGTTCGGGGAACACTCCGTCAACGGCGGCGCCGCTGACGGGCCGTTCCAGGAAAGTGGGGATATCCCCACGGGACGGCTCCGGGCAAAAGCCGTCCCGACGTTGCCGGTTGTCAGAGGCACCCCGGCACTCGGTGTATAACCGGGGACTATCATATACTCATCCATCGGCCGATTCGTCGCCCATCGGGTATAATACAAAAAGGTGGTGGCCATTCAAATAGGGAGATGGGCCGCCGGCCACCTCGGAAGCTTTATTCTGGTCGTCTCCCCAACACGTATCGATGCCCGGGCCCGAGGCCAGCAACCTCCTCGACGTCCTCGTTCGCCGCGGGCCACTGCTCCGTCGGATCGGCGAGGGGACCCGCCGGAAGTCCACGCTCGTCGAGGACGGCGACGTCTCGCGGTCGACCATCGACCGTGGGGTTCGGGAACTGGAGTGTACCGGCCTCCTCGAACGGTCCGACGAGCGCTACCGGTTGACCGTCGCCGGACGGATGGCACTCGACGCCTACGAGGCGTTCCTCGAACAGGTCGAGGGACTGGCCGAGGGATCGCCGGCACTCCGCGACCTGCCGCCGGATGCACCGCTCCACCGAGCCGTCGTCAGGGAGCCGGACGTCGCCGTCGCGACCCACCCGGACCCCGACCGGCCGACGCGGGTCCAGCGGGACCTCCTCCGGCGGGCCACCCACCAGCGAATCCTCGTCCCCAAGATCTTCCCACAGCACGTCGATATGTATCACGACGCGATCGCGAGGGACGACCTGTCCGCGCGGTTCGTCGTGACGACCGACGTCCTGGAGTTCGTCCTCTCGAATCACCCCGAACGACTCCAGGACGCCCTCGAACACGACGAGGTCTCGTTGCGGGAGGCCGAGTCGCTGCCACCGTACGGCCTGACAGTCTCCGAGACGGCCGAGGGACCGGTCCTCGGACTCCTCGTGTTTACGGAGTCCGGCGTCAGCGCCTTCCTCTCGACGGACGACGAGCGAGCCATCGAGTGGGCACGGGACCTGTTCGAGCGCCACTGGGACCGGGCCCGGCCCATCGATCGCTGAGCGGTTCGGTGGCAGGGCGACGACACCGACCCGTCCGACTGGTGGACCGACCGACTGATACTACCGGACAGAAGTCAATGCCAACGCGCTCGCCTGCTGGTCGGCGAGCGCGTTCGAGTAGTTCTATCCGGTAGTATGATACCGTCGGGTACCGACCGTTCCGGCGTGTTCCCAGACCTCGAGTACCTCCGGTGGATCGAGGGCCGTCCCGAGCGTGCGACCCACGACCTGGGGTCGAGCGACCTGGAGCCGTTCGAAGACGGCCGTCCCGCCGCCGAGCGGTGTACCGACCTCCCGGACCCGCCGGAGCGGTCGCTCCGTGCGATCCTCGCGGACCGCTACGGGGTTCCGGAAGAGCGGGTGGTGCCGACCGCGGGGACGACCCACGCGAACGCCCTCGCAGCGGTCGCCGCACTCGACCTGGCCGACGACCCGGAGGCACGGATCCTCGTCGAGAAACCCGGCTACGAACCGCTCCGGAAGACGCCGCGACTGTTCGGCGCGACCGTCGACCGGTTCCTCCGTTCGCGGGCCGCCGGAACAGACCTCGATCCGGACCGTGTCGAGGGGGCGCTCACCGACCGCACGGCGCTCGTGACCGTCACGAACCGCCACAATCCGACGGGCCGACTCGTCGACCGGGCGACCGTCGAGGCCGTCGCGGAACGGACCCGCGAGGCCGACGTCCCCCTCCTCGTCGACGAGGTGTACGGCCCGTTCTCGACCGACCCCGACCACACGGGCCCGTTCGGCGGCGTGACCGGTGCGGGCCTGGAGGGCGTGGTCGTCACCAACTCCCTGACGAAGTTCCACGGCCTGGGGTCGCTCCGGGTCGGGTGGCTGATCGGACCGCCGGACTTTGCCGACGCCGCGCGGAAGGCGTCGCGACACCTCCCGGCACTCGCGGGTCCGAGCGTCGAGATGGCGCGCCGGGTGCTGGGCGCGCCGGGAGCGATCGAACCCCTGGCACGGGACCGACTCGTGGACAACCACGACCGCCTGGCCGAGTTCGTCGCCGACCGGCCGGACCTCTCGGGGGCCGTCCACCCGGGGGCGTCGTTCGGCTTCGTCGCTCACGACACGCTCGACGGCGACGAACTGGCCGAGGCCGCCTGGGAGGCCGGCGTGTTGCTCGTCCCCGGGCGGTTCTTCGAGGCACCCGAGGGGGTTCGCATCTGTCTCACCGGCGCCACGGAGGCGATGGCGGCGGGCCTCGACGCGCTCGCGGACGCACTGGACTCCGTCTGATGGCCGTCTGACTAACTATTAAGGTCCCGCCACGCAACCGATTGGTCATGAACCGAGTCCCACAGGAGATCACGACCCTCGTCGGACGCGAGGTGTACTCGAACAACGGCGTGTTCGTCGGCGAGATCGAGGACGTGAAACTCGACGTCGACAACCAGCAGGTGACCGGCCTGGCGCTGACCGAGGTCAACGACGACCTGTTCGGGCGGGTCCTGAACGGCGAACGCGGCGTGATGGTGCCGTACCGCTGGGTCCGGGCCGTCGGCGACGTCGTCCTCGTCAACGACGTCGTCGAACGGCTGAAACAGCCCGAGGAAGAAGAGGAAGCCGTCGCGTAGGTCGCCCGGTCAGCCGCCGTTCGAGCTCTCCGTGGTCTCGACGCCCATCGCGTCGAACAGCTTCCTGGTGACGGCCTCGCGAGTCAGTTGCAACAGCGTCTCGCGGTTCTCCTCCGTCGTCTCGATGCCCGTGAAGATGCCCAGGGGAATCTCGGCGTCGGCCTGCGTCGAGTGGCCCGAGGCCTCGCCCATCTCACCGTAGGCGTCCTCCAGTACTGTCCCGATGTTCACGCGGATGTCCTTCGACCGGGCCGCGACGTAGATGGTGTCGTCGGCGATACCGAACACCGCCGTCGTCGTGATGCCCTCCAGGTTGAGGAGGTGCTGTGCGGCCTGTGTCAGCGCCTCGCGGTCGCGGATGAACCCGGCGTTCGAGACGAGGTGGCTGCCCTGCACCTCGCGGTTCTGGATGGCCTCGGCGAGCACGTCGAGCGTCTCGGGACTCATGCTCGGCGACTCCACCTGTTCGAGCGTGTCGTGGTTGGCGAACGGGTAGAGGTACGCCGCCGCGGTCAGATCCGCGGGCGTCGTCTCGCGCTTGAAGTCCAGCGTCTCCGCGCGGATG
>CAZIVN010000089.1:0-9154 GCA_964542685.1 uncultured Halobacteriales archaeon | reverse complement strand
CGGAACAGTCCACCCCGGAGGTGCTGTTCGGATTCTGCCAGGCGACGGTGTACGCACCGCCACCGCCGCCACCTCCACCGCCTCCGCCGCCGCTACTACTGACTTCCACGTCGAAGGTGGCGTTCTTCGCGGGGGTTCCGCCGGCGTCGATGGTGGCGTTGAGAGTAAAACTCCCGGTACTCCCGGGGGCTGTCACCGTCACCGTCGCCTCGCCGTCACTCCCAGTCGTCGCCGATTTGGTCGAGGCCCACTCGGGGTCGAACGTCACGTTCTCCCCGGACACCGGATTGTCGTACGCGTCCCGAACCTCCGCCGTAACCTGGAAGCTCTCGTCGGTCCTGACGCTCTTCGTCTCGCTACCAACCGTCGTCACGTAGGCGCTCTGGCCGCTCTTCTGGCCCTCCTCGACGTTCTCGCCCACGCCGACGCGTCCGAGTCTGAGGTCGTAGGTCCCGGGCGCGAGACGGATAGTGACGAAGTTGAGCCGACCCGACCCCTCGCGGTAGTCGACGTCGGTGACGTTGCCGCCCACGCTCTCGTTCTCGTCGGCCAGTTGCTCGCGCCAGAGGGACTCGCTGGCCAGCGTGGGGATGGTGATATTGACCCCGGTGCTGTTGGAGACGGTGACGGTGTTGGTGGCGACGCTGACGGTCTGGACGTCGACGGAGGCGGCAGACGTGCCCTGTTCGTCCAGCGTGCCGTTGAGCGTGATCAGCGTAATCTCGTTGCCGTCGACGATGGACTGGTCGGCGATGGTGCGGTTGGCGCCGTTGGGGAAGCGGTTGACGACCAGCGAGTGTTCGTACACCGTGACGGGGGCGTTGTCGTACTCGTAGTAGGTGGGTTCGTAGGCGATGGCGCCGGTGTTGAACGACCTCGCGGAGCCGTTCCAGTAGTCGCCGAGTTCGCCGGAGGCGTTGGCCCCCTGGATGGTGACGTTGATCGACTGGTCGCCGGTGCCGAGGGTCCGCAGCCGTCCCCGTGGCGTAGGCGGGTTCTGGAAGATGGTCCGCTCGGGGTAGGAAGTGCCCAGCGTGACCGAGACCGACCGGCTCCCGCCGGCGGTGCCGGCGGTCTGGGCGGCGCTTCGCAGGTCGAGCAGTTCGTTCTGGACCTGCTGGTTGTGGTTGAACTCGACGGCCTTGTTCTGGTCGGGGACGACGCTGGCCTGGTACGCGGAGATGGCGAGCACCACGAAACTGAACAGGATGATCGCGCCGACCTGGATGGCGGCGGCGCGGTCGTCCCCGACGAGTCGCATTACGGAACAACTACTTCCCAGACGGTCAAAACCCTTGTTGCCGTTTCGAAAGTATCACGACGAAAGAATCCAGACCTCGCCCGCCCCGGCCGGTCACGTCCAGTCCGCGAGCGCGCCTCACTCGTCGTCGTCTTCCTCGACGACCTCGGGATCGCTCATGGCCGACTGGAGGCTGTCGAGGCCGTTGATCCACTCGGTGACGAGGCCGTACTCCAGGTCCTCCGCGATGGTCATGTCCAGTTCCGCGTCGTCGATGATCAGGGTGCCGGCCTGTGCGATGTACCCGAGTGCGGCGTCGAAGTCCTCCTCGGCCTCGGCGTCCGCGGCCGCGCGCACGTACTCTTCGATGTTGGCGTCCTCCGCGGGGCCGTCGACGATGTACTCCTCGGCGGCGTAGAACACGCACATCAGGCTCGTCTGGACGCCGTCGATCAGCATCAGTTTCTCCTCGTCCTCGAAGTCGACTTCCGAGAGGACGATGTCCCTGATGTCCGCGATCTCGTCGAGTGCGTCCTCCTCTTCCAGGCGCCCGTCCTCGAACGCGCGGACGATCTTGGCGACGGCGATGGCCGCGTCGTCCTGCAGGTTCAACAGCAGGCGAGCGCTGTCCTCGTCCTCGGGATCGATCTCCTCGTCCCGGATGCGGTCGATCCAGTTCTGCCACCGTTCCTCGGAGTAGAACTCGTTCGGGGCCTCGCTCATACTTCACGGTACGGTGGGGACCTGATATGCCTTTCTCTCGTGACCCGTCGTGTGGGGGCTGGCGCGGTCAGTTTCGGTCGAGCGTGGCTTCGGTGTCGATCCCGTACACGCGCGACGGCGTCTCGACGTGTGCGATCTCGACGGCCCGGTCGTGGCCCGCTTCCAGGAGCCACCGAACCCGACGCGGGACGGTCTTCGGGCCGAGTACGGCTCCCGGTCGGTCCGGGTCGTCGACGAAGTCGGTCTCCATGAGGAACGGGTCGCCCCGGTCGGCGGCCCGTTCCAGCCGGTCCTTGTCGCTCATGACGCTCGGAATCGGCCCCTCGAGGCGTCCGGCGGCGTAGTGTTTGACGACGGCGTCCGCGGACAGGCCAGCCTCCCGGGCCCAGTCGGCGACCGCCGTGAGGTCCTCGCTGGCCTCGGTGTGCAACTGGACGATGCAGTCGAGGTCGGCCGCGCGCTCGAAGGCGTACCGCATCGTCTCGTTCGAGGCCGCCCAGGTCGCGTCGTCGACGTCGTAGTGAGGCCGTCCGGACTTCAGGGCCAGCGCTCGGCCCTCCGCGACGTACTCGGCCGCGAGGTCGATGCCCTCGCGCATCAGTGCGCCGGCGCTCTCGGCGTCGTGGCCCGCCTCCAGCAGTTTCGAGATCAGCCCGGGGTGGACGCCGAGCACCGGCCATGCGGTCCCGTCCAGGCGGTCGGCGGCGCGGTCGACGACGTCGACGGTCGTCTCGAAGGCCGGGCGGAAGTCCGACCGTGCCTCGGGGACGCCGGCGACGTGCCACGAGGGCTTGTTCACCACGAGGAGGTGCGTGCCGCCGACGCGCGCGAAGTCGTCGACGGCGTCTAGGCCCCGGCCGCGGTCCGGGTCCAGGTGCATGTGGTTGTCGAGTACTGGCGTGTCGAGGTCGGTCATCGGGCGGAGCCAGGGCGTCCGCAAAAATATACTCCCCGACCGGCGACCGTGCGACCCGGTCTGCCGTCGACGGTCCGCGCGCCGTCGCGCACCGACGGTCGGCCACGGACAGCTACGGGAGTAGACATTTTGCGTTCCGGAACGGACAGAACGGTCGTGTGAGACTGTCTCACGCGGATACTGCACAGTGGGGCGAACGAGGCTCCAGTCGGGTCCGGGCGAACCGGAAATTGGGGTATATAATCGTTTCGCACGCTCCGGTCGATCGTGTGATTCCGTACCGATGTGATTGTCGTTCTCACTCGGCAGAGGAAATCGGCCGGAAGAACCGACATTTCACCGAATTACGGCGTGAATTATAGACATTCTATAATTTCAACAAAGAATAAAATTTAGAGATAATTAGGAAGAGTTAAATACACCTGTTCCATGTGGCGGGACGTAACATGGCAGACGATAGCACTGGTCCATGGGGACGACGCGACTTCATGAAAGCGGCCGGCGCGGTGGCCGCGACGGCTACGGCGGGCATCACGCAGGCGACGCCGGGGCGCGAACCGGGCTCGTACGACAACGAGAAAGAACTCCTCGTCGGGCGGTCGGCTAGCACGTCGATGGCCTCGACACAGGCGAGCGTACAGAGCGCGATCCCGGCTTCGGCCGAGATCACGGCCGAGGACGACGAACTGGGCTTCTTCGCCGTGGAAGTGCCGGACTGGATGGGTGAGGCCGACCCGAACAGCTGGCTCGCACGGCGCATCAAGAACCAGCCCGGCGTGGCGTACGTCGAGAAGAACGCGACGGTCCAGGCGTTCTCGAACGACCCGCGGTTCGACCGGCAGTACGCACCCCAGCAGGTGCGTGCCCCGACCGCGTGGGAGACGACGCTTGGCAGCGAGGACGTCACGGTCGCCATCGTCGACACGGGCGTCGACTACACGCACCCCGACCTGCGTAGTCAGTTCGGCACGGACAAGGGGACGGACCCGGCCGGTGGCGACGACGACCCGCAGGCACCTTCCGGCGAGAACCACGGCACCCACGTGGCGGGCATCGCGTCGGCGACGACGGACAACGGTACGGGCATCGCGGGCATCTCGAACTCCCGACTGCTGGCCTGCCGGGCACTGGGCGGCGGTCGCGGTTCGCTGTCGGACATCGCGACGGCGATCCGGTACGCCGCCGACAACGGCGCGGACATCATCAACATGTCCCTCGGTGGCGGCGGCTTCACGCAGACGCTGAAAGACGCCGTCTCCTACGCGGTCAACAACGGCGCGCTGCCGATCTGTGCGGCGGGCAACTCGGGTTCGCGCGGGGTCTCGTACCCGGCGAAGTACGACGAGTGTGTCGCGGTCAGCGCCGTCGACGACAACGAGAACCTGGCGAGCTTCAGCCAGTACGGGCCGGACCTCGACGTCGCCGCACCCGGCGTCGACGTCCTCTCGACGTGGAACGACTCGCCGTACAACAGCATCTCGGGCACCTCGATGGCGTGTCCCGCCGCCTCGGGCGTCGCCGCACTGGGCAAGGCGGCGAACCCGGGCCTCGGACCTAACGAACTCCGTGCACGACTGAAGAACACGGCCGTCGACATCGGCCTCTCCGACGAGGAGCAGGGCGCGGGTCGCGTCGACGCCGCCAACATCGTCGGCGGCGACGGCGGTAACAACGATCCGAACGCCGACTTCAGCGTCGATCCCAGCAATCCCACCGTCGGCGACACGGTCAGCTTCGACGCCAGCGGTTCGACCGACGACGGCTCGATCGTCAGTTACGAGTGGGACTTCGGGGACGGATCCGCTGCGTCCGGCGTGACCGCGACCAACACCTACTCGGAGGCGGGCGACTACACGGTCACACTGACCGTCACGGACGACGACGGCGGCACCGACACGCTGTCGGGCACCGTCTCCGTCCAGAGCGACGGTGGCGGCGACACCCAGCAGCCGGTCGCTCGGATCGACGTCAGCCCGAGTTCGCCGGACGTCGGCGAGACGGTCACGTTCGACGGGACGGCTTCGAGCGATCCCGACGGCGGCTCGATCCAGTCCTACCAGTGGGAGTCCTCGACCGGCGGCAGTGCGACGGGCAGTTCCGTCGAGGGCACCTGGAACGAGGCCCAGGACGTCACCATCACGCTCACCGTCACGGACGACGAGGGCGAAACCGGCACCACGTCGGTCACCGTCTCGATCGGTGGCAGCGACCCGAACGAGGGGCCGGTCGCGGACCTGACTGCCAGCGGCACGGACACGACGGTCGGGAGTGTCGTCGACTTCGACGGCTCCGGTTCGTCGGACCCCGACGGATCGATCAGCAGCTACCAGTGGGACTTCGGCGACGGCTCGACGGCCAGTGGTGCAACCGTCTCCAAGTCCTGGGACAGCGCGGGCGACTACACGGTGACGCTGACGGTCACCGACGACGCCGGTGCCACCGACGCGGCCTCGACTGTCGTGACGGTCCAGGAGGACTCCGGCGGCGGCTCCTGTGGCGACAAGTCGACCGGCGGCAGTGCGACCAGTTCCCTGTCGGGCTGGTACGACTCCGAGTCGTTCAACTACACCGCACAGCTGTCCAATCCGTGCCAGCTGGTCGTCTCGCTGGACGGCCCCGCACGCGCGGACTTCGACCTGTACGTCACCGCGGACGGTCGGACCCCGACCACGCGCGACTTCGACAAGCGGTCGATCACGGTCGACAGCCAGGAGCAGGTGATCTTCGAGGACGTCGCGCCAGGTCAGGAGTTCGGCATCCTGGTCGACTCCTACTCCGGTAGCGGCAACTACGAGATCTCCGTGCAGGAACTGGGCACGTAACCAACGAACGCGCGCGACCGTCACCCGACGGTCGCCGGTCTTGTCTCTGCCACTCGCGGTTCACGCGCCCCCGCTGGGGCGTTCGACGACGACTCGGAGCGATTGCTGTTCTCCGCCCGTCGGCGCCGGCGCTACTCTATAGTATTCGTCGAGAGTCAGTGCGGAGCCTCCTCGGAGAGAGCGGCCAGCGAGCCGCTCGCTGGCCGCGGTACTTCGAGGCGTGTGCAAACAGTTTCAACGACTACTGTAGGACGACCGCCTCGTTGGCGGCGTGTCTGAGCGCGTCCGACCGACCGTGTTCCCCCGGAGCGATCGCGAGGGTCCCCACGCCGACCGCGCCGGCCTTCTCGAACACCGGCTTGAAGTCGGTGTCGCGGGAGGCGATCGCGACCGTCTCGACGCTACCCGAGAGGGCCAACTCCGTCGCGTCGATCCCCAGTTTCACGTCGACGTCGCCGCTGGTGACGACCACCTCGAACCCGTTCGCCTCGGCGGCCTGGACGAGTCCGGGGGTCGCGTGTTCGTCGAGGTACAGTCGCGCGACGCCGAGGCGACCGGCGGCCGCGGCGGCCTCGCGGACGTCCGCCAGGTCGACGTCGAACTCGTCGCGCAGGACGTTGGGGCCGTCGACGAACAGGCCGACTCGAGGCCCGTCGACGTCGGCCCCGGTCTCGTCCGTCCCGTCGCGTCCCAACAACCGCCTGAACATGCGCCGAGGTTCTTCGGCGGGCGGGTTAGACCTGCCGATCGGTCCTCGCCGGGACCGAACTGGCATCGTGGCCGCTTTGACCCCCGGTTCCGACGAGTCCGGAACTGTCTTCCAGGTTCCGTGCGAGAAGGAACTGAAGCAAACTCGGTTCCAGTTTAGTATGGCAGTTAATTTTTACAACGACGTTCGAAATTTTTAAATACAATCCTGTTCATCGTTGGTCCGTAACATGGCAGAGGATAGCACCCCACGGTGGGGCCGACGATCGTTCCTGAAAGCGACCGGCGTGGCCGGACTCGCCGCGACGATGAGCAACGTCGTACAGGCGACGCCGGGTCGCGCGCCTGGCCCGAAGCGCGACGAACTGCTCGTGGGCATCCCCCTCGGGACCGACATGGCGGGGGCCGCCGACCGTATCGCCGACGCGCTGTCGGGCAGTCAGCGCGTGGCACACACGAACGAGACGCTCCGGTACGTCGCAGTTCAGGACCCGAGCCAGGCCGCGGTGTCCTCGGCCGGGTCGCTCGCAGAGCAACTGCGGGGACTCGACGTCTCGAAGTACGTCGAGGAGAACGAGACGAAGAGCCGCCCGGACGCGGTCGACGATCCGAAGCTCGACTCCCAGTACGCACCGCAACTGGTCAACGCCATCGACGCGTGGAACACGACGCAGGGTAGTTCCGACGTGACCATCGCCGTCGTCGACCAGGGTGTCAAGTACGACCACCCCGACCTCCAGGCCCAGTTCGGGTCGGACAAGGGCCAGGACTTCGTCGACGACGACGCCGACCCGATGCCGACGAGCAGTTCCGACGAGTACCACGGCACCCACGTGGCGGGCATCGCCTCGGCGACGACGGACAACGGCGTCGGCGTCGCCGGTATCAGCGACTCGACACTGTTGTCGGGCCGCGCGCTGTCGGCCAGCGGCGGTGGGTCCCTGTCGGACATCGCCGACGCGATCCAGTGGGCGACCGACCAGGGCGCGGACATCATCAACATGTCCCTCGGTGGCGGCGGCTACACCGACACGATGAAAAACGCCGTCCAGTACGCGGTCAACAACGGGTCGCTGCCGATCTGTGCGGCGGGCAACGACGGCTCCCGCGGGGTGTCCTACCCCGCGAAGTACGACGAGTGTGTGGCAGTCGGCGCGATCGACTCCAACGAGAACCTCACCAGCTTCAGCCAGTACGGCCCGGACCTGGACGTCGTCGCGCCGGGCCAGAACGTCCTCTCGACGTCGACCCGGAACGGCGGGTACGAGGAACTGCCGGGCACGTCGATGGCCTGTCCGGCCGCGGCGGGCGTCGCCGCGCTCGGTCTGGCCGCGCAGGGCGACATGAGCCCCAGCGAACTCCGGAGCACGCTGAAGAACACGGCCGTCGACATCGGCCTCTCCGACGAGAAGCAGGGCGCGGGCCGCGTCGACGCCCTGAACATCGTCGGCGGTGACGGCGGTGACGGTGGCGGCGGTGGTGGCGGCGACACCCAGCAACCGACCGCCAGCATCGACTACAGTCCGACGTCGCCGGACGTCGGCGAGACGGTCACGTTCGACGGGTCGGGCTCGTCGGACCCCGACGGCGGCTCCATCCAGACCTACGAGTGGACGGCGTCGACGGGTGGCTCCGCGACCGGCCAGACGGTCGAGGGCACCTGGAACGAGGCCCAGGACGTCACGGTGACGCTGACGGTCACCGACGACGAGGGCGAGACCGCCTCGGAGTCGGTCACGGTCTCCATCGGCGGCTCCACGAACGAGGGGCCGGTCGCGAACCTCAGTGCGAGCGCCACCGAGACCACCGTCGGCAGTGCCATCGACTTCGACGGCTCCGGGTCGTCGGACCCCGACGGATCGATCAGCAGCTACCAGTGGGACTTCGGCGACGGCTCGACGGCCAGTGGTGCAACCGTCTCCAAGTCCTGGGACAGCGCGGGCGACTACACGGTGACGCTGACGGTCACCGACGACGCCGGCGCCAGTGACTCGGCGTCGACGACGGTGTCGGTCCAGGAGGACTCCGGCGGCACCTGTGGCGACGCCTCGACCGGCGGCAGCGCCGACTCCTACCTGTCGGGCTGGTGGGACAGCGAGTCGTTCAGCTACAGCGCGCAACTGTCCGACCCGTGCCAGGTCGAGTTCGTCCTGGACGGACCGGCCACCGCGGACTTCGACCTGTACGTCACGCTGGACGGTCGGACTGCGGGGCCGCGTGACTACGACAAGCGGTCGATCACGGCCGACAGCCAGGAACGGGTCATCGTCGAGGACGTCGCGCCCGGACAGAGCTTCGGCATCGCCGTCGACTCCTACTCCGGATCGGGCAGCTACACGATCAGCGTCGAGGAACTCGGCGCCTGATCCCACGGGCCAGAGGCACCGTTTTCGTCCGGAGAGGACGCTTTTCGTCGCCGACCGCTCCCGACGGGGCGACTCCGTCACGAGGGGACGACTTGTGACCGCCTCGACCGCGTGACCGCCCCAATCGGGTGACTGCCCCACTTGCGTGACCGCCTCGACCACGTGACTCAGACTCACGGCGCGCGCTCGCGAGCGTGCCGGGCGCTCTCGCGCCCGGTCGCGAGCCGTCACTCGTGCGAGGGACGACGTGAGCGCCGAACGGAGTGAGGCGCGAACGAGTCGGCTGGGGAGGACGTGGCTGCGGTCGCGGTGCGGTTACAATCGAGTCCCGGAGACAGTCGCGGTATCGCCGTGCGGTATGAGAGCGGTATCGCCGTGC
>CAZIVN010000088.1:0-9161 GCA_964542685.1 uncultured Halobacteriales archaeon | reverse complement strand
CGACAGATGCTCGTTCTCGTCTCCGCCTGACCGGGCCCCCGCGGCCCGTGCCGTCGCCTGGACAGCGACGGCTGCGGACTCGGGCGGTCCCGGTACGTCGACGCACCGACAGCCGACCGTCCACCCCACGAACCACGCATGTCAGGACACGCGATACTCGCGAACAGAACCGACGACGCGCCCGCGACGACCGACGAACTCCGCGGCCTCGCCGAGACTGCCGGCTACACCGTCGCCGGGGCCATCACCCAGGTCCGCCACGAGGACCCGGGCACGGACCTCGGCGACGGGAAAGTCGAGGAACTCGCAGCGACGATCGAACGAGAGGACGCCGACACGGCCATCGTCGACGGCGGTCTCACGCCACAACAGACGACGAACCTCAGAGAGCGACTCCCCGACGGAACAGCGGTGCTCGACCGATACCGACTGGTCCTCGAGATCTTCGCCGACCGGGCCCCGGATCGGCGGGCGAAGCTCCAGGTGGAACTCGCGCAGTTGCGATACGACCTCCCGCGGATCAGGGAGCGTTCGGACGAACAGTCGATGAACCGCTTCACCGAGTCCGGAACGCGGTACTACGACGTCCGGGATCGGATCGACGAACTGGAACGGAAACTCGCGACCCTCCCGGACCCCGCCGAGCAGTTCCGCGAACGGCGGAAGGAGGAGGGGTTCGACCTGGTCACGCTGGCCGGCTACACCAACGCCGGCAAGTCGACGCTGTTGCACCGGATCGGCGACGACCTCGACCTCGATGCCGTCGAACCGGACCACCCCGACGAGGAGCCGACCGCGTCGGTGGAGGACCGTCTGTTCGAGACGCTCCAGACGACCACGCGACGGGCGACGCTCGACGGCCGGCCGACGCTCGTGACCGACACCGTCGGGTTCGTCGCCGACCTGCCCCACTGGCTGGTCGAGTCGTTCAGCGAGACGCTGTCCGAGGCCGCCGCCAGCGACGCCGTGGTGCTGGTCGCGGACGCGAGCGACCCGCCGGCGACGCTCAGGGAGCGCCTGTCAGTGTCGCTGTCGGTGCTCCGGGCCCAGGACGTCGCCGAGGGAGACGTCGTCGTGGCGCTGAACAAGGTCGACCTGCTCTCGGCGGCCGAGCGCGAGGAGCGCGTGGCCGTCGCCGAGGGGTTCGACCTCGAGGTCGTCCCCACCAGCGTCACCGAGGACGTGGGACTGGCTGACCTGCGCGACGCGGTCGTCGACCGCCTGCCGAGCGAGCGGACGACGATCCGGATGCCCAACTGCGACGCGGCGATGACGGTCGTCTCCCGGGCGTACGACCGCACGAACGTCCACGGCGTCGAGTACGGCGAGACGGTCGCACTGACGGTCAGCGGACACCCCACCGCGGTCGATCGCCTCCGGGCGGAGGCCCAGCGGGTGGGCGAGAGCGAGGCACCGACCGTATGAGCTGGTCCCGCGAACGGTGGCGAGCAGGCGACACACGCTGGCGCCGGGGGCCGACGCCGACCGCGACGGGACGTGTCGCACGACCGCTGCCCCCGTCGCGGCGGAGGTTACGTCACGCCGAGCCTGGCCGCGACATCCGTCTTGAACCCACGGGTCGCCCGGCTTGGGCACCCTTAAGTCCCGTCGGGCGCTTCCACCACGCATGCAACCACGGGATCTCTCCTCGCACACGCCCTACGAGGCCGGGGGCGGAATCGAGGAAGTCGCGCGAGAACTGGGACGGGACCCGGAGGAGTTGATCAAACTCGCCTCCAACGAGAACCCGTTCGGGCCGGCGCCCGCAGCGATCGAGGCCATCCGCGAGACGGCCGAGCGAGTCCACTCCTATCCGAAGGCCTCCCACGCCGACCTCACGGCGGCCCTCGCCGAGCGGTGGAACGTCGGGACCGAGCAGGTGTGGCTGGGCAACGGCGCCGACGGCGCACTCGACTACCTCGCCCGGGCGGCGCTAAACCCCGGTGAGGTCGCACTCGTCCCCGACCCCGGATTCGCCTACTACCCGATGTCGGTCAGGTTCCACCACGGCCTCGTCGACACCTACGACGTCGAGCGGGGGGCAGACGGCTTCGAGATGACGCCCGAGGCCGTGCTCTCCGCCTACGGGGGCCACCGGCTGGTGTACCTGACGACGCCGCACAACCCGACCGGTGCGGAGTTCACGCCGGCGGCGGTCGAACGGATCGCCGCCGAAACGGACCGGGAGACGCTGGTCGTCGTCGACGAGGCCTACAGCGAGTACACGGACACCGACAGCGCCGCCGCCCTCCTGTCGGAGCGCGACGACGTTGCGGTGGTGCGGACCTTCTCGAAGGCGTACGGGCTGGCGGGCGTTCGCCTGGGCTACGCGCTGACGCCGGCCGAGTGGGGCGACGCCTACGCCCGGGTGAACACGCCGTTTGCCGCCAGCGAACTGGCCTGCCGTGCGGGACTGGCCGCGCTGGACGACGAGGACCACGTCCAGCAGTCCGTGGAGACGGCCGCCTGGGCTCGCGAGTACTTCCACGACGAGGTCGAGGCCCGGACCTTCGACAGCGGCGGCAACTTCGTCCTCGTCGAGGTCGGCGACGGCACCGCGGTCGCCGAGGCGATGAAACGCGAGGGCGTGATCGTCCGAGACACGACGAGTTTCGGCCTGCCCGACTGCGTTCGGATCACGTGTGGGACGCGGGAGGAGACGAAGACGGCCGTCGACCGACTCAACGAGGTGCTCGCGTCGTGAGGGTAGCGCTGACCGGCACCCCCGGAACCGGGAAGACGACGGTGACGGAGCGACTCGTCGCCGAAGCCGGCCACGGCGTGGACCTGGACCCCGTCCACGTCAACGACCTCGTGGAACGCGAGGGGCTGTACACCGACGTCGACGAGGAGCGGGACAGCCTGGTGGCCGACCTGGACGCCGTCGAAGGCCGACTGGCAAACCGCGACGACGTCCTGCTGGAGTCACACCTCGCACACCTCCTCCCGGCGGACCGCGTCGTCGTGTTGCGGTGTCACCCGGAGGAACTGGAACGCCGGCTCGCGGACCGTGGCGCAGACGACGCCGAAATCGCGGAGAACGCCGAGAGCGAGGCGCTGGACGTCATCCTCGCGGAGGCGGTGGATCGGCACGGCCGCGACGCGGTGTACGAGGTCGACACGACCGACCGGTCGCCCGACGCCGTGGCGGCCGACGTCACTGCGGTCGTGGGTGGCGAGCGCGAACCGAGCGCCGGCACCGTCGACTTCACCGACTACCTATGACGCTCGACCAGTTGCGCCCCGTGGCCGACCGGATGCTCGATCCCTGGGTCAGCGTGGCCGACCGCGTCGGACTCACGCCCAACGGCGTCAGCGTCGTCGCGTTCGGCGTGGCGATCGCGGCCGGCGCGAGTTTCTGGCTGGGTGGACAGTCCGTCGCGGCCCTGGGCCTGGGTGGGAACCCGCTGTGGTACGCCGTCGGGGCGACGATGGTCGGCCTCAACGGGTGGCTGGACCTGCTCGACGGCGCGCTGGCCCGCGAACAGGAGGTCGCCTCCTCGGCGGGGGACCTGCTGGACCACGTCCTCGACCGGTACGCCGACATCGTCATCATCGCGGGCCTGGCGGCCGGGGTCGGCGACGCGGTCGGGTACGCACTGGGGTTCGCGGCGGTGACCGGTGTCGTGATGACCTCGTACCTCGGCACACAGAGCCAGGCGGTGGGACTCGACCGGGCGTACGGCGGCCTGGTCGGCCGGGCCGACCGACTGGCGATCATCGGCTTCGTCGGGTACGGGAGCGCCGTCGTCGACGGCCCCGTCGCCGGCGGGTTCTCGCTGATCGCCTGGCTGCTGGTTTTCCTCGCGGTCGTGGGGCACCTCACCGCGCTCCAGCGGTTCTGGGGCGCGTGGGGACAGCTGTGATACGGTTTAGTCTCATCCATTACCGGTGAGCACCAGTACGGAGTCGGTGCTCACCGGTAAACAGTGAAACTACACCGTACGAGGCCGGCGTGCATTTTAAGCGGTGTCGCACAGAAGATTGCGGTATGGTTCAGTGTGAGATGTGTGGTGCCGAGACGTCGTCACCCAAGACGGTGAAAGTCGAGGGAGCGGAACTGGACGTGTGTGACAACTGTTCGGACTTCGGGACCGAGGTCCGCGACGAGTCCACGAGCACCACATCGACGAAGTACTCGACGGGCAGTTCCGGCGGGTCGTCGAGCTCGTCGGGTGGATCGAGTGGCCGCTCCGGAACCAGCGGTGGGCGGTCGACGTCCGGCGGTTCCGGCGGCCGGTCGGACATGTTCGACGACATGGACGAGCTCGCACAGGACTACGACGACCGGATCCGGCGAGCCCGGGAGAGCCGGGACCTCTCGCAGTCGGACCTCGCGAACGAACTCAACGAGAAGGCGAGCCTGATCCGGAAGCTCGAACGCGGCGAGACGCTGCCCTCGGACTCCGTCCAGTCCAAGCTGGAGCGGTTCCTCGACATCTCGCTGTCCGAGGGGACCGGCAGCGGCGAGGCCGACGAGTGGGACTCCGACAACTCCGCCGGGACGACGACGCTTGGCGACGTCGTCCAGCGCAAGGACTGATACGGTTTCGTTTCATCTATTACCGGTCATAACCCGTACGGGGCCGGTGATCACCGGTAAACAGTGAAACGAAACCGTATGACACGCTTCGGAGTTGACCGGGACGGCGGCCCGTCGCGGGGCGGCCCGCGACGAGCCAACAAACGTTGCTCCGTTCGCAACCGGCAAGAGTCCCGACCGTGAATCGGGGGCGATGACCGACTTCCGGTTCGAAACGGATCTGGCGGTCAGATACCGCGACCTGGACCCACTGGGCCACGTCAACAACGCGGTGTACGCCTCGTACATGGAACAGGCGCGCACCCGGTACCTCAAGGACGTTCTCGGGACACCACCGGCAGACGTCCAGGCGGTGATCGCACATATCGAGATCGACTTCAAGCGGTCGATCGAGGGCGACGACGACGTCGTCGTCGGTGTACGGACGACCGACCTCGGAGCGTCGAGCATCACGATGGAGTACGAGATTCGGACCGGCGACACCGTCTCGGCGACCGGCGAGACGGTGATGGTCGCCGTCGACGCGGACGGGACGCCGGTGTCGGTCCCGGAGTCGACCCGGGAGGCGCTGCGGGCCTACGAGGGAGCACTCGCGGCCGTCGAGAAGTGATCGAGGTCGTCGCCGACCGATCCGAGCCTTCTTGAGGAATCGGGACGGATACACAGTTCGTGCGACTCGAGAACACGTTCATCGGCGCCGACGGCGTCGGCGAGCGGACCGAACGCCGACTGTGGGAGCAGGGGATCACCCACTGGGACGAGTTCGACCCCGTGGTACTGGGGGCGAAACGCGGCCGGTCGGTCGCCGAGTTCGTGGACACGGCCCGGGACCGCCTGGCCGACGACGACGCGGCGTACTTCGATTCGACGTTGCCGTCGGGCGAGCGCTGGCGGATCTACGAGAACTTCTCCGAGGCGACGACCTTCTTCGACATCGAGACGACGGGCCTGGACCACGAGCGGGACCGCGTGACGACGGTCACCTTCCACCGGGACGGCGACACGACGACGCTGATCCGGGGCGACGACCTGACCCGGGGGGCCGTCCGCGAGCAGTTCGAGCGCAGCGACCTGATCGCGACGTTCAACGGCAAGCGGTTCGACGTCCCGTTTCTGGAGACGTCGTTCGACCTCTCCGTCGACGTCCCACACCTCGACCTGATGTACACCTGCCGGAAGCTGGATCTCTCGGGCGGCCTGAAGCAGGTCGAACGGGACCTCGGACTGGACCGGGACCGGCCGGACCTCTCGGGCCGCGACGCGGTCCGCCTGTGGCGCGAACACGAACGCGGCCGCGACGGCGCCCTGGACACCCTCGTCGAGTACAACCGCGAGGACACCGTGAACCTGAAGCGGGTTGCAGAACGGGTCACCGACGACCTGCACGAACGGGTGTTCGAGGACGCCCGTCCCGACGACGCCTGACGACTACTCTGTCAAGGCACTCGCGACGGCCGGCAGGACGCTCCCCGCGTCGTCGCGGAGGGTGTAGGCCGCCCGGTCGGCGTACCGCGTCGGGTCGCGGTTGACGACGGCGAGCGTCGCGTCCCACTCCAGGGCTCGTTCGGGCAAGGACGCGGCCGGTTCGACGGTCAGCGACGATCCGACGACCAGGAGGACGTCCGCCGTCTCGACGAGCTTGCGGGCCTCGCGGACGGCCTCCTCGGGCAGTCGTTCGCCGAACAGGACGGTGTCCGGTTTCATGAGACGGTCGCACTCGGGGCAGTGTGGCGGCGAGTCCCTACTCGCCCGCTGGGCGACCGGTTCGATGGGTTCGGTCGTCTCGCAGGCGACGCAGACGGCGCGCCGGCCAGTGCCGTGGAGGTAAACGACGCGGTCGCTGCCGGCCGCAGCGTGCAGGCCGTCGACGTTCTGGGTGACGACCGCCGCCAGGTGGCCGCTGGCTTCGAGGTCCGCCAGCGCCTCGTGTGCGGGATTGGGCGCCGCGTCGTCGCCCATCTCGGCGTGGATGGCGAGCCAGTCCGCCCAGAACGGGCCCGGTTCGGTCCGGAACCGCGACAGCGCGAGGTCCCGTTCGTCGAACCGGTCCCAGATGCCGCCCTCGCTCCGGAAGTCCGGCACGCCGGACTCGGTGCTGACGCCGGCGCCGGTGAAGGCGACGGTCCGGTCCGCCGCGGCGATCTCGGCCGCGAGCGCGTCGAGGTCCTCAGCGCTGTCCGTCACGGTCACACTCGCTCGACGACCGTCGCGATGCCCTGCCCGAAGCCGATGCACATCGTACAGAGGCCGTACCGCTCGCCGCGGCGGTCGAGTTCGTGGACGAGTTTCGTCATGAGTGCGGCGCCAGTGGCGCCCAGGGGATGCCCGTGGGCGATGGCACCGCCGTTGACGTTCGTCCGCTCCCAGTCGGCACCGGTCTCCGCGAGCCACGCCGCGACGACGGAGGCGAACGCCTCGTTGACCTCGAACAGGTCGACGTCGTCGACCGACAGCCCCGCCCGGTCGAGGACCTGCTCCGTGGCGGGAATCGGACCGGTGAGCATCAGCACGGGGTCGACGCCGACGACGGTCTGGTCGACGATTCTGGCCATCGGCTCCCAGCCCTGGGCCTCGCAGGCGCGCTCGCTGGCGACGACCGTCGCGCTCGCGCCGTCGACGATGCCGGAGGCGTTGCCCGGGTGGATGACGCCGTCGCCCGGCTGGCGGAAGGCGAGCGGGAGTCCGCCCAGCGACTCGACCGTGGAGTCCGGGCGGGGGTGGCCGTCCTCCTCGACGACGACCGGGTCGCCGTCCACGTCCGTCTCGACCGGAACGATCTGGGACTCGTAGTGGCCAGCCGCCCAGGCGTCCCCCCAGCGGCGCTGGGAGTCGGCCGCCAGTTCGTCGAGTTCCTCGCGGGTGCAGTCCCACTGTTCGGCGATCCGTTCGGCGCTCTCGCCCTGCTGGACGTACTCGTCGTAGTGCTCGAAGTAGGTGTCCGTCAGCGACCCGAGGTCGGACAGCATCGGCTCGCGGGTCATGTGTTCGACGCCGCCACCGACGACGACGTCGTAGGCGCCCGACTGGACCCCCTGGGCCGCGAAGTTGACGGCCTGCTGCCCCGAGCCACACATTCGGTTGAGCTGGACGCCCGGCACGCCGTCGCCCCAGCCGGCGACCAGCGGTGCGATTCTGGCGATGTTGCCACCCTGGTCGCCCTTCGGCGTCACGCAGCCGTAGATCACGTCGTCGACGACGTCCGGGTCGAACCCCAGCCGTTCCTCCAGGGCCGACAGCGGCGCGGCCGCGAGGTCCTGTGGGTGCGTGTCCCGGAACGCGCCGTCACGGTCGCCAAAGGGGGTGCGGACCGCGTCGACGATGTACGCGTCGGTCATGTCTCCGAACAGGCGGCGACGGCCCTTTGCTCTGTCGGGGCCGACGGCCGAGCGACCCCATCCGCGACTCGCTGTGCCCCCGACCACGGGCGGAAACGAACAATCGGTTGTCCGTGCCCTATCTCGAACCTTTTTTACCGTGGTACGTGAAACGCTCGCACGTCATGGCAGATAAAGACGACCTCCGCGAGCAGATGATCGACGCGTTCGAAGGCGCCGACTACCCCATTTCCAGCCCGATGGACCTCGTGCCGGCGCTGCCGGACGGTCCCGGGACCCGCTTCGAGTCCGGTGACTTTTCGATGACTGCGATGGAACTCAACACGAAACTGGGCGGCGGGGAGTTCCCGTACGACTCCGTCGAGGCGTTCGTCGACGACGTGATGGAACAGCTCGAGGATCAGGACCTGGTCTGACGGGCCCACGAGAGCCTCGACTTCTCGCCGACGCCAGTCCGGCACCGTCACGGCCGTCCGGCGGTCGACCCCCGAACACCCACCATTTGAACGACCGGATAGTTGAGCCGGTATTTTTTGGGTTCGGGAGAGGAGTACGTATCTGTATGCGACAGTGGCAATGCTGCCGTTCGAGCGACGCATCGGTAGGCGAGACGGTACTGGCTCCGACGGTGCTGGAGGTGGATCGATGAGCCTGGAGGAACGGGAGGTAACACCCGAGGCGGACCGAGACGACGTCCGCGAGGTCGCACTGTCCGCGCTCGGCGACCGGGTCATCGACACCGAACGACACCTGAACGCGCCGGCCGTCGTGGTTCGAGCCGACGAGGTGGCAGCCGTCTTGCGGACGCTGCGGGACGAGGCCGGCCTCGACCACTGTTCCTGTGTCACTGCCCAGGAGTACGAGGACCGGTACGAGTCGATCTACCATCTCAAGAGTTACGCGGATCCGACCCGGGAACTGAGCGTCGTGGTGCCGACGGACAAGGCGAACCCACGCAGTCAGTCCGCCGCCGGCGTGTTCCGGACCGCCGACTGGCACGAGCGGGAGGCGTACGACCTGATCGGCATCGAGTACGACGACCACCCGGACCTGCGCCGAATCCTCCTGCCCGAGACCTGGCAGGGCCACCCGCTGTCAGAGGACTACGACCAGGACGCACCACAGCTCGTCGCGTTCGACGAGGCCCGGGATCCGAGAGACGTCGAGGGGACCGACGGCGCGGAGACGATGCTGCTGAACATCGGGCCCCACCACCCGGCGACCACCGCGTGGCTCACCTGGGGGGCCACCTGGACGGGCGAGAGGTTGGGGAACTCCGACCC
>CAZIVN010000087.1:0-9169 GCA_964542685.1 uncultured Halobacteriales archaeon | reverse complement strand
CGTGTTCGACCGCGAGACGGACGCCGTCGACCCCCGCGAGGAGTACGCCTGGTAGGGCGACGCCCGCCGCGACGCGAGTCCGCCGGGAGCGTGGGCTGAACGGAAGATCCGGGGGAAGCGCCGGACCGTTCACGCTCGTGGCGCCGCGCTGAACGTTCGGTGCTCTTTATCGGGTTTCCCTGTCGGTGACCTCATATGGACGAGACACCCACCCGATCGATCGAGTGGCGGGCGGTGGTGGGAGCGATCCCGGGTGGCGTCGCCGTCGTCGTCGACGGACGGTACGTCCACGTCAGCACCGAGTTCGCCGACGCCGTGGGGTCGACGGCCGACGCACTCGTCGGCCGGCGGTGGGCGAGGCCGTTCACCGAGCGAGCGCGGACCCGTCTCGACCGCGACGCGATTCCGCGAGCCCGCGACGGTGGCCGCTGGCGAGGCACCGTCGCGGTCCGCTCCGGGGACGGGCGACGACCGGGGTCCGACGGATCGCCCGGATCCGAGCGGCGGATCGGCCTGACCGTGTCCGCGACCGAGGGCGGAGCGCTCGTCTGGGTGGTTTCGCCCGACGGCGAGGGCGGCGACGGCGCGGACGACCGCGAGTCCCCGGGCAGTTTTGCGGTCGTCCGCGACGGGACCGAACGCGAGCGCGGAGAGCGGGGCCGCGGGCCCCAGCACGACGGGCACGCGGCGCTTCACCGGATCGGCGACCTCTTCTTGGAGACGGTCCGCGAACTGGTCGGGACCGCCAGCCGCGAGGCCGTCGAACGGACGGTCTGTGAGCAGTTGGCCGACTCGAACCTGTATCGGCTCGCCTGGGTCGGGCGCCAGGCGTTCGACGACGAGCGAATCGACGCCCGGGTCGTCGCCGGCGACGGTGCGGGGTACGTAGACGAGGTGTCGATCACGGCCGACGGGACCGACGCCGGTGGTGATCCGGCCGGCAGGGCGCTCCGGACCGGCGACGTCCGGATCGACCGCGTCGACGGCGACTCCGCCGAACCGTGGGCCGTCGCGGCCCGCGAGCACGGGTTCGCGTCCGTCGCGGCGGTTCCGCTGTGCCACGATCAGACGGTGTACGGCGTGCTGGTGACCTACACCGACCGCGAGGCCGCGTTCGACGAGCGCGAACGGGCGGGCCTGGAGGCTATCGGGCGGACCGTCGGGACGATCATCCACGCGGCCCGGAGCCGGGACCTGCTGTTCGCCGACGCCGTCGTCGAACTGGAGTTCGACCTGACGGGCGCGGACACGCCACTGGTCGCCACCCCGCGCGACCTGGGCTGTACGTTCTCGCTGGAGGGGTACGTGGCTGCCGGCGAGCGCTGGCTGCTGTACCTCTCGATGGAGGGGCAGGACCCGGCGACGGCGGTAGCGGCGATCCAGGCCAGCGGGGGCGCCGAGAGCGCGCGAACGCTAACGGAAACCGAGGGGGACGCCCGGATCGAGGTGGCCGTCGCGTCCTCGTCGCTTCTGCACGCCGTCACAGGCGCCGGTGCGAACCTGCGAACCGCCGTCGCGGGGCCCGAGGAGGCACACATGGTCGTCGAGGCGCCCGCGACGGCCGACACACGAGCCATCGTCGACGAGGTGTACCGGACCTACGAGGCCGCCTCACTGGTCGCACACCGCGAACGCGACCGGCCCGCCAGGTCGCTCGGGCGACCCGAGAACCTCCTGTCGTCGCTGACGGACCGTCAGCGGGAGGCCCTCGAGGCGGCCTACCGGGCGGGCTACTACGACTGGCCCCGCGAGAGTACCGCCGAGGAGGTCGCAGCGAGCCTCGGCCTCTCCGGGCCGACCCTCCACGGCCACCTCCGCAAGGCCCAGGCCCGCATCTTCTCGGCCCTGATCGAGGGGTCGTCGACGGACTGATACTGTCGGACGTACTCACGTGAAGAAATTCGACGGTACAGCCCGTCGAATTTCCTCACGAAGTTATCTCCGGTAGTACGAGCGGGCCCGCAGGGTTCGTCCCGCCACCACCGGAAACGGTGACACGAAACCGTATCAGTCGTCGCGCTCCCGGAGTTCGACCAGGTCGGCCTGGAGGGACTCGACGCACTCTCGCAACCGCTCGATGTCGTCACGCTGGGCGGCGAGTTTAGACTGCTGTCGGTCGATGCAGTCCCCCTGGCGCTGCAGGCGCCGTCGCTGTTCGTCGACGCGGTCGACCAGCCCCTGGACCGCGGCGATGGCGACGCCGTCCGTGTCGCCGGCGGCCAGGCGGTCCGGGTCCTCGCCGACGTCGAACGCGTCGTGGAACTCCTCGGCGGCGGGGCCGAGGCGGTCCGCCCCGGCCGTCTCGTCGGCCTCCCGTCGCTTCCAGGCGTACACCTGCAACGCGTCGAGCCCGTCGAGAATCGCCTGGGGGTCGACCAGGCCTGCCGGGTCGCGCTCTCGCAGCGACGGCAGGACGCCCCGTGGCTGTCGGCCCCGGTCTCTGTCGCGGTCGCTCATGTGAGTGGATGCGACCGGGTCGGACAAGGGCTCTGTCGCTACGTGCGTAGCGTGGCGGCCTCCCCCGCGCACTTCAGTGCCCCCGGCAGACTGGGGACAACGCATTCGGTCGCGGGGCGCGTTGGTCGACCCATGAGCGACGCCGAGGAGTCCGAGGCGCAAATCGGGAGTCGGCCGTTCTCCACGGACGGGATCAGAGGGGTCTACGCCGACCAGGCCGAGACGATGTCGCGGCTGGACGTCTGTAACCGTCTGGTGACCGGGCGGGCGCGCAAGCGACTGTTCGGCCGCGCCGAGGGACTGGTCCTCGACGTGGCCTGTGGCGTCGGGACGAACCGACGGTACCTCCCGGCGGAGGCGACGTACGTCGGGCTGGATCTCAGCCCGGCTGTGCTCGCACAGGCTGCCGCCAGAGTGGCCGACGACGAGGACGGCCCGCCGGTCGCCGGCCTCTGCGAGGGGGACGCACAGCGTCTCCCGGTCGGTGACGACGCCGTCGACACCGTCGTCTCGTCGCTGTCGACGTGTACGTTCCCGGACCCCGTCGCGGCACTGGACGAGTTCGCCCGCGTCTGTCGGCCGGAGGGGCGCGTGCTCCTCCTCGAACACGGTCGCAGCAGCGTCGGCCCCGTCGCGCGCTACCAGGAGTGGCGCGCGGCGGCCCACTACCGCAAACACGCCTGTCGCTGGACGCAGGAACCGCTCGACGTCGTGGGGCGGTCGCGGCTGTCGGTCGAGCGCTCACGGACGGGACTGCTCGGGATGCTGACGGCCATCGAGGCGACGCCGGAGTGAGGTCTTGCCGACCGCCCGGTCCGGACGTAGCCCTTTCCGTGCGGCGCCCGAACGTCCACCCGATGACCGACGACCGCGCGCGAACGCTGTTCGACCTGCTCGCCGGTGGTGAGGAACTCCTCATCGTCTGTCACAACAACCCGGACCCGGACTGCCTGTCGAGCGCGCTCGCCCTGGGGCACGTCGCCGCCGAGGCGGGCATCGACGAACAGCGCATCCTCTACAGTGGCGAGGTGTCCCACCAGCAGAACCGGACGTTCGTCAACCTCCTGAACGTGGACCTCCAGCCGTTCGAATCCGCGGCCGTGACCGACCGCGAGCCCGGCTCCCTGCTCGCGTTCGTCGACCACTCGGTGCCCGGGGGGAACAACCGTGTCCCCGAGGGGACCCCGGTCGACGTCGTGATCGACCACCACCCCGCCGAGGGCGTCCAGGGGCAGTTCGTCGACCACCGCGAGGCCGTCGGCGCGACCGCGACCATCCTCACGGAGTACGTCCGTGACCTCGAACTCGACGTGGACGACGCCCTCGCGACGGCGTTGCTGTTCGCCATCCGCCGCGAGACGCTCGGCTTCCTCCGGGGGACGACGACCGCCGAGTACGACGCCGCACGGTACCTCCACGACCTGGCCGACCGGGACCTCCTCCGGCGCCTGTCGAACCCTTCCGTCACCGGCGCGACGGTCGACGCCATCGCGACGGCCATCGACAACCGCACGGTCCGGGGCGGCGTCCTCATCACCCACGTCGGTCGGACGAGCGAACGCGACGCCCTGCCACAGGCCGCGGACTACCTCGCGACCCTGGAGGGCGTCGAGACGGCCGTCGTCTTCGGCGTGGTCGAGGACGCCATCCACTGCAGTGCTCGCTCGACGGATGCCCGGGTCCACGTCGGCGAACGGCTCTCGGCGGCGTTCGAGGACGTCGGTAGCGCGGGCGGCCACCGGGAGATGGCCGGCGGCGAGATTCCGCTGGGCATCTTCGCCGACTACAGCAGGGGCGAGGCGGGGTTGATCGACATTGTCGAACAGGTGATGACGGCCCGCCTGTGTGCGGCGCTCGGAGTGGCCGAGGACGCCGCCAACGACAGGTGAGCGGTCGGTCCGCGAGGACGTCCGGACGATTGGACGCGGTTCGCGAAACGGATTTCTCTGTCCCGCTCGTACGTGTTAGCATGGCCCGAACCCGACGCGAACTGCTCGGAACGCTCGCGGTCACACCGCTGCTCGCCGGCTGTACCGGTGACGGCGGTGAGTCCGACGGGTCGGACGGAACGGACGGAGCGAGCGGCGACGGGACGACGACCGCAGGCAACGCGGCCGTGCGTGTCAGTTCGCACGACGACCTGGGAGACGTACTCGTCGACGCCGACGGGATGACGCTGTACGCGTTCACGAACGACGAACAGGGAGCGGACGCGAGTGCCTGCACCGGTGACTGTTCCGACTCGTGGCCGCCACTGAGCGTCGAGAACCCCACCGCCGGCGCGGACGTGACGGCCGAACTGACGACGTTCGAACGCGAGGGCGGCGACGTCCAGGTAGCCGCGAACGGGTGGCCCCTGTACCACTACGCCCAGGACCAGGACCCGGGCGACGCAGAAGGGCAGGGCGTCGGGGACGCCTGGTGGGTCCTGGGCCCGGACGGCACGCTCGTCCGGAATGGTGGGGGCGGGGGAACGACGACCTCCGGTGGTGGTGGCGGCGGCTACGGTGGCAACTCCGGGTAGTGAGACGGTCCGACGGGGACCGCCGCCGGTCCGGCACGGTCGACCGGGGAGGTGGGGTTCCGGTCCCGTCGCCAGGACGACGTCGTTGCCTCCGAGCGTGCCGTCGCCCGACCCGCCTGCCGTTCCCAATCCGACCGTTTATTGTGTTCGTATGTGACAGTCTGCCACGGAGACGATGCAGCTACCTGCCCGACCGCTCGACGGAGGTGGAGTCACGTGACCGACGACGCGGACCTCGAAAGCGTCGGGGGCGACGACCTCGACGTGACCGTCAGCGACGACGACGTCGTGGTGCGTGCGACCATCGCGCGCCCGGAGAAACGCAACGCACTCAACGAGGCGGTGATCCGGGGGCTGATGGACGTCGCGGCGGCCGCCGACGCGAGTCCGGCGCGGGTCGTCGTGATCGAAGGCGAGGGCGACGTGTTCAGCGCTGGCGGCGACTTCACGGAGATGCCGCTGGGGGGCACCGCACAGGAGTACCGGGAGAACTTCGGTGGGCTGTCGCGGCTGATGACCGCCTTGCGAAACTGTTCGGCCCTGACCGTCGCGGCCGTCGAGGGCCCGTGTCTCGCGGGCGGCCTCGGGCTGGCGGCGTCGTGCGAGTTCGTCGTCGCCAGCGAGTCCGCGGAGTTCGCCACGCCCGAGGTCGGTATCGGCCTGTTCCCCGTCCAGGCGATGGTCCCCATCATGCGAACGGTCCCGGAGAAACGCGGCCTCGAACTCCTCTTTACCGGGCGACGGATCGACGCCGACGAGGCCCACGAGATGGGCCTGGTCACCGACGTCCACCCGGACCACGAGTTCGCGGAGACACTCGACTCGTTCGTCGACGCCCTGGCCGCGAGCAGTCCGGTGATGCTGTCGATGGGCAAGCGGGCCTACTACGAGCAACGGGACCGGGACTTCGAGAGCGCCCTGGAGTACTGCAAGGAGGTCATCGCCCTGATGGCGATGAGCGAGGACACCGAGGAGGGCATCGAGGCGTTCATGACCGACCGCGACCCGGAGTGGGCGGGGCGGTAGGATGCCCGACTACCCCATCTACGACCGCCAGGACTCGACGAAGGGCAACGACCCCGACAGGGTCGTGATCTCGGCGGCGCTGACCGGCGCACTGACGACCCGGGATCAGTGCGAGGCGATTCCCTACACGCCCGAGGAGATCGCCGAGGAGGCCGCCGCCGCCCGCGAGGCGGGCGCGGCCGTCGCGCACGTTCACGCCCGGACCGACACCGGCGCGCCGACGTTCTCGACGGAGACGTACCGGGAGATTCACGACGCCGTCCGCGAGCGCACGGACATCGTCCTCAACTTCTCGACGGGCGCCATCGACACTCCTGTCGAGGACCGGATCGACTACGTCCGCGAGGTCGGGCCGGAGATGGCCGCGCTGAACATGGGCTCGATGAACTACGCGAAGTACAGCGAGTCCCGGGAGTCGTACGTGTTCGACATGGTGTTCCAGAACTCGTTCTCGGAGATTCGCGAACTCCTCGTCGCGATGAACGAGGCCGGCGTCCGGCCGGAACTGGAGTGTTTCGACACCGGCCATATCGGGAACGTCCGGCCGCTCCAGTCCGAGGGCGTCCTCGACGAGGCACCCCACTTCAGCCTCATCATGGGCGTCCTGGGGGGCATCCCCGCCACCGTCGAGAACCTCGCCCACCAGGTCCGGGGGTTGCCAGACGACGCGACCTGGCAGGTCATCGGTATCTCCCGCGACCAGTGGCCGCTGGTGTCGGCGGCGCTGTCGATGGGCGGCAACGTCCGGGTCGGCCTGGAGGACAACTTCTACACGCCCGACGGCGAGATGGCCGAGAGCAACGCCGACCTCGTCGAAGCGGCCGTCGAGATGGCGGAGACGCTGGGCCGAGAGCCCGCGACGCCCGACCAGGCCCGCGAGATTCTGGGGGCCGACTCGTGACCGACGACGCGAACGGGGACGGCGGTGCGAACGGCGAGACCGCCGCGGCCACCGACGCCTGGCCCGCCACGCCCCCCTCGACCGACCTCTTCGCCGACGACCTGCTCGCCGGCGAGACGGCACTGATTACGGGCGGCGGCACCGGTATCGGCGAGACGATCGCGCTGGCGATGGCCGACCACGGCGCCGACGTCGCCGTCGCCAGTCGCGACATGGACCACCTCGCGCCGACGGCCGCGGCCATCGAGGCCAGGGGTGTCGACGCCTGTGCGACGACCGTCGACGTGCGCGAACCGGACGACGTCGAGGCGATGGCCGACACGGTCGAGGCCGACCTCGGCCCGGTCTCGGTCCTGGTGAACAACGCCGGCGCGAACTTCCTCCAGCCGGCGGAGGCCCTGACCCCGAACGGCTGGCGGTCGGTCGTCGGGACCATCCTCGACGGCACCGCCTACTGCACGATGGAGGTCGGCGGCCGGATGGTCGACGACGGCGGTGGCTCGATCGTCTCGATGGGCGCGACCAACTCGGTGCGGGGCGCACCGTACCACGCCCACTCCGGCGCGGGGAAGGCCGGCGTCCACAACCTGATGCAGACCGTCGCCGCGGAGTGGGCCGGCGCGGGCGTCCGCGCGAACACGGTCGCGCCCGGGGTGATCTACACGGAGGGCGCCAGCGAACTGATGGACGGCGACATCGGCGAACGAATCGTCGACGAGGACCTCGCGGCCGACCGCCTGGGGACGCCCGCGGACTGCGTGCCGCTGTCCCTGTTTCTCGCCAGCGACGCCGCCGCCTACGTCACGGGATCGTACTTCGCCGTCGACGGTGGGCAACTGCTGGCCCCGACGCCGTTCTGACGCCCCGGCGCCTCGGGCGGGCGGCGGGCAGGCTACGAGCGGTCGGCTTCGACGACGGACCCGTCGCGTGACACCACCAGCGGGAGGCGGTGGCCGTCGAGTTCGACGTCGACGCGCAGCCGGAGGGGCTCCTCCGCTCGGACCGACACCTCGTCGGGCGTGTTGCAGGCGAGCGTCCAGAACGGCGTCGTCCGAACGTCGACGTCGCTGTCGCGGAAGGCCGCCCACACGAGGGGGTGACCGAGGAGGTACAGACTCAGCGGAATCCCCTGGGGGGAGCCGCAGTGCTCGCAGACGGCGTGGTAGTGGTAGTGGTCGACCCCGCTACCGCCGAGTCCGATCTCCCCGTCGACGCGGCCCTGACACTCGGCACAGATCCCGCGGCGCGTCCGTGCGGCCCACTGGGTCCCGAGGAACGCGACGGCGTCGACCACCGCGTCCTCGGGCTGTGATACCAGCAACGCGGGCGAGGCCCACAGCCCCATCGCGTGGTCGTCGACTCCACAGGCCAGCCAGAGGACGCCGTCCTCGTAGCGGAGTTCGACGGCCCGGTCACAGAACGGGCAGTCGCCCGGCGCGTCGACCGGCCCCCACGTCCAGTCCGGGTCGAAGCGGCCGGACTCCGCCGCCGAGAGGAGTTCGATGCCGCTCGGGGTCAGGGTGTAGCCCGCCGGCCCGTTCTCGACGAACCGGTCGAGCTGTCGGAGGTGGTAGTTGAAGTTGCCGTTGTCGTGGATCCCGGTCCGGTCCTGGAGGTCGGTGTACTCGACCCAGGGGTCGTCCGGCGTGTCGCTGTACGCACTCGCCAGCGCCTGGAGAATCGCCACCCGCGTCTCGTTGGCCAGCGACTCGAACACGTCGGCGGGGTCCGGCTCTCCGGTGCCCATCGTCGCCCGGTAGCGCGCGAGCGACCATAACTCTCCTGTCAACGGACTACGAGTAACGCGTTGCTCCGAACGCATACCTTCCATCCACCCGAACTATCGACCGTGATGGACGACAGCGAACGGCGAGCGCTCCTGAGCCGTGTCGAACGGTCATCACGGACGATCGGCGGGTCGATCCCGGACGACCTCACCGTCCAGGGGGAGACGCTGCCGCTGAACGAGATCGTGTTCCGGTACAAGCGACTGGAGACGGTGTCCGACGACCATCGGGAGCGACTGGAGGACCTGATCGGCGACCTCAAGCGCGAGCGCCTGGCACGCAAGCAACGGGTCGAGCGCGGGGACGTCTCGCGCGAGGCGGCCGAACGCCTCGTCGAGAGCATCCACGGCATCGACCGGGCGGTGAACGCCCTGGAGAACCTCGACGGGCCCGACATCGGGGAGGAACTGGAGGAGAAGGAACGGGAGGACGCCAGAGAACTCCTGGCGCTCATCGACAGGGCGACGCTGTAGC
>CAZIVN010000086.1:0-9333 GCA_964542685.1 uncultured Halobacteriales archaeon | reverse complement strand
GGCGATCACCGGTAAACAGTGAAACGAAACCGTATCAGTCCGCGACCCCGCCACCGAACGGCGAGGCCTCGGCGCTGCGGACGATGTGGACGTCGTACGACGTCGAGGCCGCGACCGACCGCCCGACGCTGGAGAGCGAGGCGACGTACCGGCCGGCGTTCTCGCTGCCGACGAACACCACCGAGACGTCGTCCTCGCGGGCACGGGACTTCAGCCGCGTCGCGATCTCGCCGGCCGGCGCGTACCGGCTCGCCGTCTCGTTTTCGAAGGACGCCCCGGGTGCGACCGCGGCGACGCGTTCGCGCACGCTCGCCAGCACCGCCTCCGGATCGTACGCCTCGTCCGGGTCGATCAGGTCCCGTTCCCGGGCGAACGCCTCGTCGCCGACCGGCAGGACCGTCGTCGTCACGACGGGCGTATCCGTCGCCTCGCCGAGGGTTCGCGCCCGTTCCAGTGCGGCGTCCGCGAGGGCCGTCGCGTCGTATGGGACGAGAAACGCCATACCTAGGAGTTGTGCCGCCGCGATCAAAACACTCACGTTCCGGGACGCGTCTGCCAGCCCTCCAGAACCCCTCGACCGAATCAGCAGCTATAGTAGTCGTTGAAAGTCGATGCGCACACTCCTCGGAGTGACGCGGCCAGCGAGCCGCTCGCTGGTTGCTCTTCCCGAGGAGTGTACAAATAGTTTCAACGATCACTATACGTGTCAGTTCGGAATCACGTTGCGTGCGTGGGCCGAGCGGCCGCGTCGTTCTTCGAGGGGCTGACCACGCTCTCGGTGTTCGCCGCCGTCCCGACGGCCCTCACCGTCTTCGCCGTCGCGGGCTGGGAACTCGCAGTCGCCACACTGCTCGCGAGCTGGTTCCTCGTTACTCCAGTTCTGGCCGCGGTGACGGGGTGGGTGTCGGACAGTGGCATCCAGGAGTACTGGAACGAGTTCACGGCCGACGACGCGTCCGAGTCCGAGTCGGATCCGGGGGACGCGGCGTCGATTATCGAACTCCGCGAACGCTACGCCGCCGGAGAGATCGGCCACCCGGAGTTCGAGCGACGAGTCGAGGATCGGTTGGAGACAGGGCCGTCCGAGAGCACCGAAGACGAGCGAGCGGTGACGTTCGAGCGGTAGCCTCGCTACCGCGAGACGCGTTCGATCTTGTCGCCGATGACGCCCTCGACCTCCGAGCGCGTGACCCTCGCGACGTCGCCGGGGATGGTGCGCTTGAGCGCGGCCGTCGCGGTGGCGTACTCCAGCGATCGCTGGACGTCGTCGCCGGAGAGACGCCGGGCGAGGAACGCGCCGGCGAAGGCGTCGCCGCCGCCGATGGGGTCGACGGTGTCGGCGTCGTACACGCCCACGTCGTGGACGACGTTGTCGTGCCAGGCGACGGCGCCGCGCGCGCTCTGGGTGACGACCACCGTGTCGAAGTCGAACCGCGAGGCGATGGCGTGGGCGACTTCCGGGCCGTCGCCCTCGATGTCGAACACCCGTTCGGCGTCGCGTTCGGCGATGACGACGACGTCGATGGCCGGGAACAGCTTCGACAGCACGCTGTTTGCCGCCCCCGTCGACCACAGCTTCGACCGGTAGTTCACGTCCAGTGCCGTCGTCGTGCCGGCCTTGCGCGCGACGCCGAGGAGGTTCGCGGTCGTCTCGCGGAGCGTGTCCGACAGCGCCGGCGTGATCCCGGTCGTGTAGAACGCCCGCGCGTTCCTGATCGCCTCGACGTCGAACTCGTCGGCCGTCGCCGCCGACAGCGCCGTGTTCCCGACGTCGTACACGACGTTGGTCCCGCGGGGTTTGCCCCCGTGTTCCATGTAGTAGGTCCCGACGCGTGCGTCGTCCTCGCTCCAGACGACGTCACACCCGATGCCGTGGCCCCGCATCTCGGAGACGATGCGCCGGCCCAGCGGCGAGTCGGGCAGTTTCGTCATCCAGGTCGTCACCGCGCCGAGGCGTTCGGCGGCGACCGCCGCGTTCGACTCCGACCCGGCCGCGCGACAGTCGAACGACCGCGTCGTCTCCAGGCGCTCGTTGTCCGGCGGGGAGAGCCGCAACATCGTCTCCCCGAAGGTCACGAGGTCGCTCATCCGTCCCTCCGGGCGCTTCGCCCAGTCGCTTCGGTCATAGTTCCGCAAACGACCCGGGACGTTAAAAGTCTCCCCGGTCGTCCACGGCGGTCGCGGCGGGCGGACACGCCGCCGGTCACCCGACGACGGCCACCGATTTCCGCCCCCGATCCGCGCGCGCGTCGGTCGCGGCGGTCGAGGCCACGGAGGCGTTCGCCGCGGGCCACAGCGACCCGAGCGACGCCGCGGTCGGGCCGTGGACGACGGTGACCGACCGGCCCTCGACGTCGACCCAGTAGGCTCCGTCGAACTCGCCGGACAGTTCCCAGTGGGTGCCGGCGTCCTCGCCGCCGTAGTACTCGAGCAGCGCCCGGTATCCCTCGGCGAACTGCGCGGCGTCGTCGGCGTCGTCGAACCGGATCCGCCAGACGTACCCCGGTTCGCCGTCGGCCCGTTCGTACGTCGCCAGCGCGTCGCCGGCCCACCCCGTCGCGTACGGCACGTCGTAGTCGATCGGATCCGTCCCGTCGGCGGAGCCGTTCGGCCCGCGATTCACGACCGACTCGGGGTCGACGAGTCCACCGGGGCGGTCGTCGAACGCCGTCTGGATGAACATCGTCGCCAGGCCCGCCTCGCCGACGGTGATCGACGGGGGACGGTCCTCGCGGGTGAGACGGTTCCACCGTGCCGTCGAGCGGTCCTCGACCGCCACGCGTTCCGGCGGGTCGTCGCCGCGGGTGTCTGGGTGGATCACCTGCTCGCTGGAGCGTGGCGGGTCGCGGTACAGGTCGTCGACGGCGTCCCAGCCGCCCGCCTCGTACGTCGCCGCGACCAGCGGTTCGCCCTCGGCGTAGGGGACGTACGACAGCAGGTAGATCCCGAAGTCGAAGCCCGGTCCGGACGAGTCGTTCCCGTCGCCCCCGTCTCCGCCGGCGTCCTCGCCGGGGCGGACGCAGTCCCAGACCGCCGCGCAGTACCGTTCGTAGCGCCGGTCGACGAAGTTCGCGTCGCCCTCGATCAGGGCCCGGATGCCGACGAGGTTGTCGTCGGTGTAGTCCCGCGGAACGCGCAACGGGCGGTTGCGGAACTGGTGGGCGTGGTACAGTTCCTGGGCCAGGGTCACCTCGTCGAGGATCGGTCGCTCGTCGTCGGTGACGATCACGACGCGGTCCTCGCCGGGGTCGTAGTACCCCTGGACCGCCGCCGTCCGGGTCTCCTCGGACGGGTCGCCCCCGTCGCCGTCCCCGTCGTCGCGGTCGCCGACCAGGAACAGCGCGCGGTAGCGCACCGACTCGGCGCGTGCCGCCTCGCTCGGTCCGTCCTCGCCGCCGTCGCCACCGAGGTCCTCGCCGATTTCCGACCGCGACTTGACCTCGACGTCGACCGGGTCGTCGAACTCCACGCCACGGACCTTCTCGACGCGAGCCATCGCCCGGGCGACGACGGCGTCGAGTTCGCTGTCGTTCAGACCGTCGCTCGCGTCGATCGCGAGTCGGTCGTCGTGCCAGTAGCCCATCTCCCAGCCGATGCGGTCGGACTCCGGTGCGGAACGGTCGTCGGCGGTCCGCTCGCCGCGGGTCGGCGTCGGGACGTCGTCGGTGTCCTCGGCCGACTCCGCCGGCGCCTCGTCGGTGGTCGCCCCGCTCCCGAACGGCGCACTACAGCCTGCGAGTACCGTCAGGACCGCGAGCGCGAGCGCGACGCGTCCGGACGCGGCGACCGAGAGCCCCATCTGGACGGAACACGGGACTCACGGGGGTTAAGCCCACGGGTCGTCACACGCGGCGCACCGTTCAGTCCAGCGACAGCGCGACCACGCGCCCGTCGCCGTACACGACCAGGACCTCGTCGTCGCCGTCGCCGTCGACGTCGGCGGCGCGCGGGTGCACGTAGATCGGTACGTCGCGCTCGTAGGTGGCGAGGACGCTGCCGTCCTCTGGGTCGAGGACGGTCACGCTCCCGTCGTTGCTCGCCGCGACCAGTTCCGGGGCGCCGTCGCCGTCGAGGTCGCCAGCGACCGGGCCGGGAGTCACCTGCACGTCGGCGTCGGTGACCGTCGTCGACCAGACCGTCTCGCCGGTGGCGGCCGATACCGCACGGACCGTGCCGTCGGCGAGGCCGACGTACACCTCCGCCCGACCGTCTCCGTCGCCGTCCAGTACCGCTTCGACGCTGGCGAGGTCGCCGAACGAGCGCTCCCAGCGCGTCTCGCCGTCCCGGACCGCGACGAGGTCGCCGTCGACGGTGGTGTACACCAGCGTCTCCCCGGGGCCCTCCGCGGGCGCGACGACCAGCGAGATGGGCGTGCGGTCCTGGCCGTGGCGCCACTCGACGGTTCCGTTGCCCGACCGGACTGCGAGACCGCCGCTCGTGCTCGCGACGGCCAGTTCCGGCCGGCCGTCGCCGTCGACGTCCGCGACCCGTGGTTGGGCCTCGACGCCGAAGGCGCCCTCGGTCCGCAGGCGCCGTTCGCCGTCCGGCCCCACCACGACGACGGTGCCCAGGTAGTCGACGACGACGACCTCCCGGCCCCGGCCGGTGAGGTTCGCGACGACGGGTTCGGTGTAGCCGTACGACGAGAGGTTCGCCAGGCGCTCGGCCTCGCCGGTGGTCGGGTCGACCGACAGCAGTTCCGCGCCGGTCGTCGTCGCCAGCACCGACGGGTGACCGTCGCCGTCGACGTCCACGACGACCGGGTCAGCGACCGAGTGGATGGTGCAGTTCGCGGGGGTGACCTCGACCCGCCAGACGGTCTCGCCGTCGGCGGCGTCGAGGCCGGCGAGTCGGCACGCACTGGTGTCCGAACGACCGCTGATCGGCGCGAACACGTATCCGTTCCCGTCGACTTCGGCGGCGGCGACGGCGTGGTGGTTACCCCGGATGTCGGTGCCGGTGTCGCTGACCCACACGACCGACAGGGCGGCGCCGCTCCCGCCCGAGAGGGCCACGACCGCGACGCCGGCGAGTGCCAGGACCGTGCCGGCCAGCGCGAGGCCAGTTCGGGGTCGCATCGGTCCCGCGTTGGACGCCGAGGGGGAAACGGGTTGCGACGCGGGAGCGCGCCTGGCGCGAGCCCAACCACCCGACGGCGGAACCGGCGCCGTTTTGCCGGTCGCCCGACCAGGCCGACGTATGGACCGGCGGAGACGGACGGCACTGCTCGCGGGGCTCGCACTGGTCGCGACGGCCGACGTCGCGGCCGCCCACCGCGTCGGGTCGCGGTTCGACGCGCCCGCGCCGCCGGCGCTCGTGTTCGCCGGTGCCGCCGCCACCGTCGCCGCGACGGCGACCTGGCTCGGCCGGCGGACCGACGACGTCCCCGACGGTACCCGCACCGTCGGACGGCTCTCGGCCCGGCAGGCCCGGACCGCGCGCAGCCTCCTCCGGGCGGGCTTCCTCCTGGCCGTCGGGGGCGCACTGCTCTCGGGCGCGCTGGGCACCCGGACGCCCGCGGAGAACCCCGCAGTGCCGTTCGTCTGGGCGCTGTGGCTGAAGGGACTGGGACTGGTCGCGGTGACGCTCGGGAACCCCTGGCCGACGCTGTCGCCCTGGCGGACCGTCTACGACGGGCTCTGCCGCCTGGAGGGCCGGGAACTGGGCGCCCGCGAGTACCCCGAGTGGCTCGGCACCTGGCCGGCCGTCGTCGGGTTCGTGGGGGTCGTCGGCGTCGCGGAGAACCTCACCGTCGTCCCGCGGTCGCCGCGGCTGACCGCTGCCCTCGTCGCCGGCTACGCACTCGCCATGGTGCTGGGAGCCGTCGTCGTCGGCCCCGTCTGGTTCCGGCGCGCCGACGCCTTCGCCGTCCTCTACCAGTTGCTGGGCCGGGTCGCCCCCCTGGCCTGGCGCCGGACGGACCGCGGTGTCGTCGCCGAGTTGCGGGCCCCCTGGACCGGCTGTCGCCGTCCCGTGGCCGACCTCGGCGCGGCGACGTTCGTCGTCGTCGCCATCGCGACGGTCAGCGCCGACGGCCTCACCGGGAGCCCGGAACACGCCGCGGCCGTCGACGTCGCCCGGGCGGCCGTCGGGCCGTACGCCGGGCTGGCGGTGTTCTGTGCCGTCCTCGCGGTCGCCGTCGCCCTGTGGACCGGGACGGCGGCCGCGGTCGGACGCGCGACGCCGGCGCTCGGGCCGGCCGTCGCGACGGTCAGTCGACGCTTCGCGCCGACGGTCGTCCCCATCGCCGCCGCCTACGAGGTGGCGCACAACTACGCGTACGTCGTCGGCGCCGCGGGCCGTCTGGTCGAACTGGCCGCCGCCGCTGCCGGCGCGAGCGTCGTCCTCGATCCGCTCGCCCCCCTCCCCTTGCCGTACTTCTGGGCGAGCCAGGTCTGCCTGATCGTCGGCGGCCACGTCGTCGCCGTCGTCGCCGCACACGCCGTCGCGACCGAGCACGCGCCGACGCGGCGCGGGGCGTTGCGGGGGCACGCGCCGCTGGTCGCACTCATGGTCGCCTACACCGTCGCCTCGCTGTGGATCGTCTCGCGACCGGTCGTCCGGTCGGTCTGAGCGTCGCTCCTGACGGCCTACCGTCCCTCGTCGACCGGGTCCACCGCGCGCTGGAGCGCGTCGCCGACCGTCGCCAGCGCCAGGACCGTCACCCCGATGGCGACCGCCGGGACGACGGAGATCCAGTACTGCGACTGCAGCATGATCGGGTCGCCGAACCCCGTCGGCAGCCCCCCGCCGAACCCGCCGCCCCAGTTCTCCGACTGGACGCCCTTGAAGATGAGACGGCCCCACGAGTAGGACTTCGCGCCGGCCAGGCCGAGGAACGCGAACAGCGCCTCGATCATGATCAACTTCGGCACCACGTTCGTGACGCCCGTCAGCACCGTCCCCGAGACGTTCGGCAGGATGTGCCGGCGGACGATCGTGAATGGGCCCGCACCCGCGTTCCGGGCGGCCACGACGTACCCCTCCTCCTTCTCCGAGACGACGGTCGCGCGGATCGACCGGGCCATCTCCTCCCAACTGAACAGTCCGAACACGAGTACCAGCGCGAACAGCGTCGGGTTCGTAAAGAGGATCACGACGAAGTAGACGACGACCGCGGGAACGGCCGCCTGGACGTCGACGTACCCCATCAGGAGGTCGTCGACCCGCCCGCCGAAGTAGCCCGCCGTCGTCCCGACGGCGACGGCGGCCGGCACCATGATCGCCGTGGTGACGAGTGCGAACTGGACGGAGACACGAGCCCCGTAGAGGATCCAGTCCAGGAGGTTCTCGCCGCCACGGGCCGTCCCGAGCGGGTACTGCATCGTGCCGTGACAGTGGTTCCCCGCGACCTCGCCCACGCACTGCAGGGTGTACCGCTCGGGGATGCTCATGAACACCGGCGGCTGGAGCGCGGCCGAGAGGTTGATGTCGGGTTGGGCGACGACGGCGGGTGCGACGGCGCCGACCGCGACGAACACCGCCACGACCGCGAGCGCCCCGACGGTCACCGGCGTCTTCGGGTACGCCGCCCACAGCGTGGCGACGCGCCCCGGGCGGACGGCCGCCGGCACGACGCCGAAGGCGACGGCGCCGACGGCCGCGACCATCGTCAGCCAGTCCATCCGCGTCGGCTCCCACTCGGCGTAGAGCGCCCCGGTCGCGAGCCACGAGTCGTAGGCGAACAGCGCAACGACCGCCGCCAGGCCGACGAGCAGCGCAACGAGTCGTGGTGACGCACGGAGGAGTTCGACGGGGTCGCGCTCCCGACGCAGGTGGTCCGCGTCCACCGCGCCGAGACCGACCCCGCCGTCGGGCGCCACGCTCGGCTCGTCGTCGGTCGTTCGACCCGAACCGTCCCCGTCTCCTGCCATCGTTCGAACGGGTCTGTCGTCGCCCGTGAGGCTTTTAAATCCAACCGAGACACAACTCGCGATTGTAGTTACCGTGCCGGGGACAGGCCGCCGACCGACGGAACGAGGCGTGGCTGTGAAACGACGCGTGGCGCGACGACCGGCCGGGCTCCGACGGTCGGATCCGTCCGGGGCTACCCGCCCTCGTCGACCGGATCGGCCGCCCGCTGGAGCGCGTCGCCGACCGTCGCCAGCGACAACACCGTAACCGCGATCGCGACCGTCGGGACGCCGGCGACCCAGTAGGCCGACTCCAGCATGATCGGGTCGCCGAAGCCGCTCGGGAGTCCGCTCCCGAACCCGCCGCCACCCTCGGACTGGACGGCACGGAAGATCAACCGTCCCCAGGAGTACGACTGCGCGCCGGCCAGGCCGAGGAACGCGAACAGCGCCTCGATCATGATCAACTTCGGCACCACGTTCGTGACCGCGGTCAGGACGGTCCCGGAGACGTTCGGCAGGACGTGGTCCCGGAGGATCGAGAGTGGTCCGGCGCCGGCGTTGCGGGCGGCCATCACGTACCCCTCCTCCTTCTCCGAACGGACCGTCGCTCTGATCGACCGGGCCATCTCCTCCCAGCTGAACAGCCCGAACACCAGCACCAGCGCGAACAGCGTGGGGCTCGTGAGCAGGATCACGACGAAGTAGACGACGACCGCGGGAACGGCCGCCTGGACGTCGACGTACCCCATCAGGAGGTCGTCGACCCGCCCGCCGAAGTAGCCCGCAGCGGTCCCGACCGCCACCGCCATCGGCACCATGATCGCCGTGGTGACGAGTGCGAACTGGACGGCGATTCGGGCACCGTACAGCGTCCAGTGAAGGACGTCCTCGCCGCCGAACGTCGTCCCGAGGGGGTGCTGGAGCGTCCCGTGACAGTGGTTGCCCGCGAGTCGCCCGACGCAGTCGCCGTTCGCGTACCGCGAGGGGACGCTCATGAACGCCGGCGGCTGGAGCTGGGCGAACAGGTCGATCGTCGGTTCGGGGACCACGGCGGGGGCGAGAGTGCCGGTCACGACGAACGCCACGACGATCACGAGCGACCCGAGGGTCGCCGGCGTCTTCGGGTACGACGACCAGAGTTCGGCGACCCGCCCGGGGGAGCGGACCGCCGGGACGACGCCGAAGGCGACCGCCCCCACGGCCGCGACCATCGTCAGCCAGTCCATCCGCGTCGGCTCCCACGCCGCGTACAGCGGCCCACTCACGAGCCACGAATCGTAGGCGAACAGTCCACCCACCGCCGCCAGGCCGACGAACAGCGCCACGAGTCGTGGCAACTCACGGAACGCCCGCCCGGGACCCCGGGATCGGCCGACGTCCGCCGGATCTACCGTCGCGAGACCGACGCCGTCGGCCGCCACTCCCCGCCCGTCCGCGACCGCCCTTCCGGTTCCCCCGTCGTCGGTGCGTTCCGGTT
>CAZIVN010000085.1:0-9518 GCA_964542685.1 uncultured Halobacteriales archaeon | reverse complement strand
GGACGTCGTAGAGGTTCTCCCGGGCGGTGTCGTAGTCGTGCCGCTGGGCCTCGGTTGGTTCGCCCATGGAGAAGGTGCGGTAGTAACAGGAGCGGTAGCCCAGGTAGCCGATGTTGTACATGTCGGCGTACACCAGATCGCCGGGGCGGATCATCCGGTCGGTCGTGTTCGCCTGGTGTTTCGGCCAGGTGTTCGGGCCGCTCGTGAGGTAGCCGCCGCCGACGAACGCGCCGTGGCGCCACAGCTCCTTGGCCGCTCGTCGCGCGTCTTGACCTTGCGAGCGTCCTCCATGACCGCGGCGCACTCGCTCGGGCGCAGATCCACGCCCAGGTCCTCGAAGGCCGCGTGCAGGCCCGCCGACCCGACGTCGATGCCCATCGGTTCGTTCTCGAGGCCGTGCTCTTCCAGGGCCTCGTACACCGTCTCGGCCATCTTCGATGTCAGGAAGTCCCGCGCGGAGTCCCGGCCGGAGGCTCGCGGGACGTTGCCCAGTCCGGGACAGGCGTAGCGGATGTCGTCGAGCCACGGACAGTTGAACCGCTGGTTCGACGCGTGGTCGGCCGTGTCCCAGTGGACGACCTGCCCCTCCTCGGTCAGGAGAGTGTAGTGGTCGGCGCCGCTCCCGCCGGTCATCGCCAGCCCGGTGACGTAACGGATGTTCGGGTCGTTGACGAGCAGCATGCTCCCGAGACCGGCCTCGCGCAGCCGTTCGAGGGCCCGCGCCTTGCGCTCGCGTCGCAGCCGTGCGACGTCGATGCGCTCCTCCCAGTCGACCGCCTGGGTGCCGCGGGTCCCCTCCATGAAGTCGCGTTCGTACATCGGGTCCGAGTTCGCTCCAGGGGGTGAAAAAACGGGCCGATCCGGTCGTCCGCCGGCGCGGGGACTGCGCGAACCGTTGCCGGGGCTCCGAAACGTTGAGGGCGGCGGCGGCCGCCCGTTCGGGTATGCCAATCCGCGAGGCGACTCCAGACGATGCTCCGGGCGTCCACCGCGTCGCCGAGGCGTCCTGGCACGCGGCCCACGACCACCTCATCGGCGAGGAGGCCGTCGACGAACTGCTGGACCAGTGGTACGACCCCGAGGACCTCCCGAAGTCCATCGAGCGACCCGAGGCGCCCATGTTCGTCGCGACGGTCGAGCCACGCTCGACGAGGAGTCGGACGGAGTCCGACGACGACCGCGTCGTCGGGTTCGCACAGGGCGGCCCCAGCGAGGACGGCCCCGCCGACGCCGTCGTCGGGCGGATCTACGTCCACCCGGACCACTGGGGCGAGGGGTACGGCAGTCGACTGCTCGACCGCCTGTTCGACGCCTTCCGTGCGGAGGGCTACGACTCCGTCTGGCTGGCGGTGATGGCAGACAACGAGGTGGGCCGGTCGTTTTACGACCGCCACGGGTTCGAGGTCCACGCGGAACGGACCGTCGAACACGTCGGCGTCGAGGTGGACGACGTCGTCCTGACCCGTGACCTGTAGTCGAGTGCCCGGTCCGTCGTGGGTCCCGATCCGCGAATACCGTTAACTCCCCTCGGACCGACGGTCCGGCCATGGACGTCGCCACGCACGAGACGCCGATTCGGGTCGATCACGTCGGTATCGCCGTCGAGGACGTCGAGGGAGCGGAGCGCGCCCTCCTGGCGCTGGGCTGTGAACGGATTTCGGACGAGGTCGTGACCGGCGATGGATCGGTCCCCTACGAGACGGCGCCCGACGAGGCGCGGTTCCGCTGGACCTACTACCGACTCGGGGACGCCTCCCGGATCGAACTGCTCTCGCCGGTCGCCGAGGACACCTTCCTCACGCGGTACCTCGACGACCACGGTCCCGGACTCCACCACGTCACGCTGGAGGTGGCGGACATCGACGCCGTCGTCGACGCCGTCGAGGGCGCGGGCCTCTCGGTCGTCGACCGCCAGTCGTTCGACACCTGGGAGGAGGCGTTCGTCTCACCGCGGAACCCGACCGGGACGCTGTTCCAGTTGATGGAGTACGGCGAGGGGTACGCCGACGGTCGGAAGCCACCCGAGGACCTGTTCGTGAACGGGTACCCCGTCGGGGAGGGGTCGGAATGAGCGAGGGAGGGGCCGGGGGCCAGACGAACGGAGACGACGGAACCGACGACGTCCCCGACGAACTCCGCGAGCGGATGGAGAACGATCCGTACTGCGACCGGCTCGGAATCGACCTGGTCGACGTCGCCACCGGCACGGCAGTCGCCGAACTGACAATTACGGAGGACCTCCTGAACTTCCACGGGACGCCCCACGGCGGTGCGATCAACTCGCTAGCCGACGCCGCTTTCGCCGCCGCCTCGAACTCCCACGGCGAGACGGCCGTCGCCCTGGAGACCAACGTCTCCTACCTGTCCGCCGTCGACACGGGGACGACGCTGACGGCGACGGCCGAGGAGACGCACCTGACGCGTCGGACCGCGGAGTACGAGGTCGTCGTGACGGACCCGGACGGCGACCGCGTCGCGACGTTTCGCGGCCGCGTGTACCGGTTCGAGGACTGACCGTCTCGCCGGGCGGTCGCTCCCGCTTCGAGCAGCACCGCGGCCGACCCGGGGTTTTTGCGCGACCGCTCCGTACCGTCACACATGCCAACGGTTCGGTTCGAGGGCCGCGAGGTGGACTGCGAGGAGGGTGCTGTGCTCCGGGACGTCCTGCTCGCGGCGGACTGTTCGCCGCACAACGGTCGTAGCGACCTGCTGAACTGTCGCGGCCACGGGACGTGTGGGACCTGCGCCGTCGACGTCGATGGACCGGTCACGGAGCGGACGGCACAGGAACGCCGCCGACTCTCGTTCCCGCCCCACGATCCCGACGACGGCCTCCGCCTCGCGTGCCAGGTCCGCGTCCGGGGCGACCTGGACGTCGAGAAGTACCCCGGCTTCTGGGGCCAGCACGTCCCCGACGAGGAGGACGACTGACGACGGTGCATCGATGGGCGACGACGCCGTCCCCGTGCTCGGGGCCGAGGACGCCACCGAGACGGCCCGCGTGGTGGTCGAGCGGACCGACGGAACGGAGCGGAGCCTCCTCGTTCCCCACGGGGCAACGCTCCGGGACGCCCTGCTCGCTGGCGACTGCTCGCCGTACGCACCGCTGGCACGGCGAGCGAACTGCGGCGGGCGCGGGCTCTGTGCGACCTGTGGCGTCCGGTACGACGACGCCCCCGACGCCGACCACTGGCACGACCGCCTGGCCGCGCGGTTCGGCTACCCCCGCCTGTCGTGCCAACTGACCGTGACCGGGGACTGCCGCGTCCGGATTCCCGAGAAACGACTGTGGGGACGGCGGGAGTGACGGGACGGAAGTGACGACGACGAGGTGACGACGACGCCGTCGGCATCGGTCGGACGCGACGCCGACCGGTCGAAACTGACTTGTCGGCGCCGGACGGTCGGTCGGCCGTGCAGACTGCCACCCTGTGTTACCCCGTCGTCGACGGCGAGGCCCTGCTCATCCGGAAGCGGCGGGGCCTCGGGGCCGGCAACGTCGTCGGCGCGGGCGGGAAGGTCGAACCCGGCGAGTCGCCCAACGAGGCGGTCCGACGCGAGGTTCGGGAGGAACTGCGCGTGGCCCCGCTCGGCCTGCGGAAACTGGGAACCTTCGACTTCCACTTCGGCACGGCCGAACCGGACGACGACTCGATGCACGTCCACGTCTTCCGGGCCGACGACGTCGAGGGAACCCCGGAGGCGACCGCGGAAGCCGACCCACTGTGGGTTCCGGTCGACGACCTCCCGTACGAGGAGATGTGGGTCGACGACAGAATCTGGCTCCCGCACCTGATCGACGACCGGACCTTTCGCGGGACGTTCGTCCTCACCGAGGACGGCGACGCGATGCGCTCCTACGAGGTGGATCTGGACGTCGACGTCGCCTGATACGGTTTCGTTTCACTGTTTACCGGTGATCGGCCGTACGGTACCGGCGATCACCGGTAATGAATGAAACGAAACCGTATGAGACCACGAGGTCCCGGCGGTACCGGACGAGCCAGAGCCACTCACAGCCGCCGGAGTCGCCCCGCCCGAACCCGCGCCCGGCGACCGTACAGCAGGTGTGGCTCCCCGGTCGGCGCCTCGAACCCACAGGCCTCGAACAGCCCGTTCTCGTCGAAAGTGGCGTTGGCCCGCCGGAGCGTCCAGGGGTCGTGTTCGACGTCCGCGTAGTGGACGCGGCCCGTCGGGCGGCCGGGGTCGGCGGCGTCACTCGCCGTGTACAACCGGTAGCGCTCGGTGAGGAAGTCCTCCAGCGAGCCGGGATCGGCCTGGAACGGACTCCCGGTCGGTTCGTACCGGACGTCGACGGTCGCCGAGGGGCCGGCGTCGGGACGCTGCGACCGCAGGTGCGTCTCGCTACCCCGCCGCGTCAGGTCCATCCGCGCCGAGTGATACGGGAGGCGAAACAGCGAGCGCGCGAGCGCCACACCCAGGCGGTCGTCGGCGTCGAGCGTGAAGAAGTACACGCCGGGGTCACCCCCCGCGGTGACGTAGGTCCTGAGGTTCAACTCGGGGAACGTCGCCCCGACCGGCGAGTACGGCGGGCCGACGTCCGCCATCTCGAACGGGACGACGCCCAGGTACGCCTCGCCCTCGTACGTGTCGACGGACAGCGCGGGGGGGAGGCGCTCGGCGACCAGCGACGGTCGCACCGGCCAGTGTGCGTAGAGGACGTCCCGCCACGTCATCGAGAGGGCTGCCATGGGTACTCCTACGGCGTGGACCGTTGAATGGGTGACGACGCCGGGGATTCAGGGTGGCCCTCTCGGGACCCCGTCGAGGCCGTCCTAGTCGTCGTCCGGCGCGGCCTCCTCCGGGACCTTCCCCTCGACGAGACTCGTCTCGTCGGCGTACTGCTCCCGGAGGTCCTTCTTGCTGAACTTCCCGGTTGCGGTCTTGGGAATCTCCTCGATGTACACGACGTCGTCCGGCACCCACCAGTCGGGGTAGTCCTCCTGGACCAGCTCCCGCAGGTCGTTCTGGAGGGCCTCGTCGTCGGCACCCTCCCTGGGGACCACGAACGCGACGGGGCGCTCCTGCCAGCGCTCGTGGGGGATGCCGATGACCGTCGCCTCGGTGACGTCGTCGTGGGCCATCAGCGCGTTCTCCAGTTCGACCGACGAGATCCACTCCCCGCCGCTCTTGATGACGTCCTTCGCGCGGTCGACGATCTTGACGTACCCGTCCTCGTCGACGGTGACCACGTCGCCGGTCTTCAGCCAGCCGTCCTCGAAGTCCTCTTCGTTGGCCTCGGGGCGCTCGAAGTACTCCTTCGTGACCCAGGGACCACGCACCCACAGTTCGCCGAAGTCCTCACCGTTCCAGGGGACTTCCTCGCCCGACTCGTCGATCACCTTCATCTCCAGGCCAGGCACGAGGAGCCCCTGCTTGGCCTGCTTGGCGTAGCGCTCGTCGGCGTCCCAGTCGCGCATCTCGGGTTTCAGGTTCGCGACGGTGCCGATGGGAGACATCTCCGTCATGCCCCACGCGTGGACGACGTCGACGTCGTACGCCTGCTCGTAGGTCCGGATGAGGCTCTCGGGCGCGGCGCTCCCGCCGATGATGACGCGGTCCAGCGAGGAGATGTCGGCGTCGTTGTCCTCCAGGTACTCGAGGAGGCCGAGCCACACCGTCGGGACGCCGGCCGACAGCGTCACGCCCTCGTTCTCGATGAGGTCCGCGAGGTCCGCCGGATCCGGCGAGGGGCCGGGGTAGACGTGTTTCGCGCCGGCGGCCGTCGCCGAGAACGGCATCCCCCAGGCGTTGACGTGGAACATCGGGACGACGGGCATCACCACCTCGTCGGCGTCGATGCCGATGCCGCTGTCGGGCAGCGTCGCCATCGTGTGGGCCCACAGCATCTCCTGGGTGTACTCCACGCCCTTCGGCTTCCCGGTGGTGCCGGAGGTGTAACACATCCCCGCGGGCTGGTCGCCGGACAGTTCGGGCCAGTCGTACTCGGTCGGCTGGCCCGCGACGAACGACTCGTAGTCCGTGATGGGTTCGAGGTCGGTGTCGGGCACCCCCCCTCCCATCACCACGAACTGCTCGACGCCCGCGAAAGCGTCGGCGTCGTACGCTCCGGCCAGTTTCGGCACGAACGACGGGTCGACGAACAGGATCCGGTCGGCGGCGTTCTCGACGATGAACTGGATGTGGTGGTCCGGCAACAGCGGGTTGATCGTGTGCAACTGCGCGCCGGCGTTGGGGACCGCGAAGTACGTCTCGAAGTGTCGGTGGTGGTTCCAGCAGATGGTGCCGATCCTGTCGCCGTCCGCGACGCCCGCGTCGTCGAGCGCGCCGGCCAGCTGGGCCACGCGGTCGCCGTAGTCGGCGTAGTCGTACCGGGTCAGCCCCTCGTGCGTGCGAGAGACGATTTCGCGGTCGGCGAACAGTCGTTCCGCGCGCCACAGGAACGGTCGCAGCGTCTGGTCGTGCCCTCCAGGCATACTCGGAGCCTCGAACGGAGCCGTCTTGTGTCTTGCCGTCACACCACACCCCAGCCGGTTCCGGCCCGGACCGTGGGATTCGCCGTCACCCCCGCATTGATTACGCCGCCGTCCGGATTCTCACTCGATGGCGACCGAACTCGCCGAGGGGTGCTGGTGGCTCGACCTGGGGAGCGTGAACGCGTTCCTCGTCGACGACGACGTTCTGACCCTGATCGACGCCGGCACGCCGCGGGACGTGACCGCGATCGAGGATGGAATCGCCGAAGCGGGCTCCGATCCGGGCGACGTCGAGCGCGTCTTGGTGACACACTACGACGTCGACCACGTCGGTGCGATCAGTGACCTGGCGGCCGAGTCCGACGCGACGGTGTACGCGAGCGACCCCGACGCGGCGCTCCTGACCGGCGACCGCTCGCCGTCGCTGTTCAGTCGCAAGGGGTTCGTCCAGCGTGTCACTGCCCCGTTCGTCGACCGCCCGGACGTCCCCGTCGAACGCGTCGCCGACGGCGACGAGGTGGGCTCGTTCACCGTCTACGAGACGCCCGGCCACACTGCGGGCCACGTCGCCTACATCAGCGAGTCCCTGGGCATGGGGTTCGTCGGCGACCTGGTCGTCGAGGACGACGGCCGCCTGTCGCCCTCGCCGTGGTACCTCTGTGAGAACCACGCGGCGGTCGCAGACAGCGTCCGGGACCTCGCCGAGCGGGCACCGCCGTTCGAGGTGCTCGCCATGGGCCACGGACATCCACTGAACGCGGACGGACACGACGCCGTCGTCAGACTGGCCGACACGCTGTGAGTGACCGAAACATCTTCGGTCCGTCGCCGAGACTCGTTCCCATGGACGTACGAGACGTCATGACGCCGGAGCCGGTCGTCGTCGACCGGGACGCGTCGCTCCAGCGTGCGGTCGGAGAAATGCTCAAACGCGGCATCGGAAGCGTACTCGTCGGCGAGGACGACCGCGTCGTCGGTATCCTCACGGATTCGGACGTCCTCCGTGCGGGCTACCTCTCGGAGAAGGCGCTCCCGGAGGTACCCCTCGAACGGGAGATGTCCTCGCCCGTGACGACCATCCATCCCGACGACTCCGTGTCGGACGCACTCGAACTGATGCGCGAGGAGGGGATCAAGAAACTGGGCGTCGAGGAAGACGTCGAGATCGTCGGCATCGTGACGATGACCGACCTCGCGGTCAACCAGCCCGAGATCATGGCCGAGGCCGCCGACACACTCGACCGCGGCGGCAAGTCGATCGGCCACTGACCCCCCGGGCGCGTCCGATCGTGACGGTCCGTGGCACGAACGCTTAAGCCCCGCGCGCACTCCGGGGGTGGCATGGAACTGGCCGAGCAGACCTGGCCCGAACTCGGGGACTACGTCGCCGAGGAGTCGCTGGCCCTGATTCCCATCGGTTCGACGGAACAGCACGGGCCACACCTCCCCGAGGGAACCGACCACTACATCGCCCAGGCACTGGCCCGCGCGGCCGCCGACGCCGCGGGATACCTCTGTACGCCGACCATCACCGTCGGCGTCAGCCCGCATCACAAACAGTTCCACGGCACGATGTGGGTCGACGCCGACGTGTTCCGGGACTACGTCGAGAGCATGACGCGCAACCTCACGTACCACGGGGTCGACCGCGTCGTGTTCGTCAACGCCCACGGCGGCAACACCCAGCACCTCCGCGAGGTCGGCCGGCGCCTCCGCGAGGACGAGGTCTGCTACGGCGTGGAGTGGATGTGGGACGACTCCATCCCGGACCTGATCGACGAGGTCTTCGACGACCCCGGGCCCCACGGCGGCCCGAAGGAGACGTCGATGATCATGCACGTCGACCGGGACCTGGTTCGGGAGGACCGCCTGGAGGAGGCCCGCGACGGCGGCCTCGTGGACTGGGAGAACAACCCCGACGCGTACGTCCACGGCGCGCGGAACTTCTACGACTCCATCGACAACACCGACAACGGCGTGCTCGGCGACCAGACCCAGGCGACGCCGGAGATTGGCGAGCGGTTGTTCGAGGCGGCCAGGGACGAACTCGTCGCGCTGGCCGAGTACCTCGACGAGCGGCCGTTCTCGGACCTGCTGGCGAAACCGCACGTCGATCCCCAGCCGGGCAGCGGTCGGGACTGAAAACCCTCAATACGGCGGGGTAGAATCGTCGTGGTATGGATCCCCGTATCCGAGAGCACGCCGAGGTCATCGTCGAGCACTCCACGAGCGTCGAACCGGGCGATAACGTCCAGGTCCGGGCCCCGCCGGCCGCCGAGGACCTGGTCGTCGCCGTGATGGAGAAACTGGGCGAGGTCGGCGCGCACCCGAACCTCTCGCTGTCGAGTTCGCGCGCGTCGCGGGCCTACATGCGGGCGATGGACGCCGAGGACTTCGAGCTCCCCGAGCACATCATGGCCGCGATGGAGGAGACGGACGTCATCATCAATATCAACGGCCAGAGGAACACCCACGAGACGGGCGACGTACCGCCCGAGAAGAACCAGGCCCGCTCGATGGCCTACCAGCCGCTCCAGGAGGAGTACATCGAGAAACGCTGGACGACGACCCAGTACCCCGCGCCCGGCAACGCCCAGGACGCCGAGATGAGCACCGCCGCCTACGAGGACTTCGTCTACAGCGCCGTCAACAAGGACTGGGACGCCCAGCGGGAGTTCCAGGAACAGATGGTCGAGATTCTCGAGCCCGCCGACGAGGTCCGGATCGTCTCCGGCGACACGACGGACGTCCGCATGAGCGTCGACGGCATGATCACGGAGAACGACTACGCCGAGAAGAACCTCCCCGGCGGCGAGGTGTTCACCGCGCCAGTCCCGGACAGCGTCGAGGGCGAGGTCCTGTTCGACAAGCCGCTGATGGCCCAGGGCCGCGAGGTCACCGGCGTCCACCTCGTCTTCGAGGAGGGCGAAGTCGTCGAGTTCGCCGCCGAGAAAAACGAGGACGTCCTCGCGGCAGTCCTCGACACGGACCCCGGTGCGAGTCGCCTCGGCGAACTCGGCATCGGAATGAACCGCGACATCGACCGCTTCACCTACAACA
>CAZIVN010000084.1:0-9527 GCA_964542685.1 uncultured Halobacteriales archaeon | reverse complement strand
AGCGCCGTCGTGCGTCGACGGAGATGACGATACACTGACTGCCGAAGGCGGCGGCGCCCTCCTCGATCAGTTCCGGACGCTCCAGGGCGCCCGTGTTGATCGACACCTTGTCCGCACCGGCCCGGAGCGTTTCCTTGATGTCTTCGCGTGTCCTGATGCCGCCGCCGACGGTCAGGGGGATGAACACCTCGTCGGCGACGCCTTCGACGACGTCCAGCATCGTCTCTCGGCCCTCGGCCGAGGCGGTGATGTCGAGGAAGACGAACTCGTCGGCGCCGGCCTCGTTGTACCGCTTTGCCATCTCGACCGGGTCGCCGGTGTACTGCAGGTCCTCGAAGTTGACACCAGTGTACACCGCGGCGTTCCCGTCCTCGTCCAGGTCCACGTCGATGCAGGGGATGATCCGCTTGGTCAGCGCCATTGGATACGCCGGGGTACGGGAGCGGTCGGCAAAAGCGGTCCGACATCGAGCGGTCGTGACTGCCCCCTCCGGTCCCGTCGCCGCTCCGAACGACAACGGTGAAGTACGGGCGCGGCGAAGCCGCTCGCATGGCCGACGATCACGGACACGACCACCCGGAACCGGAGGGCATCGTCCGCACGACCGCACCCCAACAGGCGTTCGGCAGCCGCGAGGTCGGGGTCGGGCTGGTCGTCTTCGCCGTCGGGCTGGTCCTCACCTTCGGGATTCCGCTCGCACTCACGCTGTGAGCGCGGCGACGAGCGTCCACGCGAGCCCGATCGCCCCGAGTGCGCCGGCGAGGTTGATCGCCGCGTTCCCGACCGCCACGCGGTAGTCCCCGGCCTCCAGGGCGTCGACCGTCTCGACGGAGAACGTCGAGAACGTCGTAAAGGCGCCACAGACCCCGACGCCGAGGAACACGACGGCGTCGACAGTCGCCCCCGCGACGAGGGCGCCCAGGACGAAACTCCCGGCGACGTTCACCAGGAGCGTCGCGCGTGGAACCCCGGCGTCGCCCTCGACTGCCAGGTACACGGCGTGCCGGAGGACCGCCCCGACGGCGCCGCCCGCCGCGACCAGTTCGGCCCCGGTCATCGCTCGGGCCCTCCCGGTGCGATCCGTCCGACGGACGCCGCCAGTCGGCGCCCGGCGAGCACGCTCGCGAACCCCAGACCGTACGACGCGACGACGTACCCCACTGCGAGTGCCGGCGCGGCGCTGGCCGCCTCCACCGCGAACGTCGAGTAGGTCGTCAGCGACGAGACGAACCCGGTCGCGACGAGCAGTCGCACCCGTTCGGACACCGCGCCGGAGCGGCCGACCTCGGAGGTCAGGGCTCCCAGGAGGAGACAGCCGACGACGTTGACGACGAGTGTCCCGCCCGGCGTGGCGACGAGGGCGGCGACCCCGTACCGGGCGCTCGCGCCACAGCAGCCACCGAGGGCCACGATGGCGAGCGAGCGCACGGCGCTGGGTGCTGAACGGATCACGAACGGACTATTGTGAGCGTGGGTCGCCGACCCGTAGGTGTGGCGGGACGACGGGGGACGGCAAGCGCTGACTCCCAGAGAGGACGTCGCTGGGGAACAGTACGACCGAAGACGGTAGTCCGCGTCAGAAGACGTACTCGTCGTCGTGGCCCATCATCCCGTCGTCTTCGAGGCCGGTTTCGGCGTCGTCGTCCATCGGGCCGCTGGTCTTGTACGCTTTCAGTCCCGTGGAGACCAGTTCCTCGATGGCCTCCTCGCGGTTCAGGAACTCCCCCTCCTCGACCATCTGGGCGATCTGCATCTCGAGCCGGTCGGGGACGTTGATCTCTACGTTGGGCATCAATCGTCTGGGGGGTTCGGTAGAGGTGTATTTAAGTTTGACGGGGAGCCGAACGGGCGTCGTCCGGAGTTCCCCGAGGCTGGCCTCGGGACGACGAGACCCGACCCGTCGGCGTCGCCCTCCCCTTTCGTCAGGACTACGGTCCGTCCCCGACTACGAGCGTGCATGACCGTACGGGACGTGACGGACCTCTACGAGGAGTTCGGCGAGGACCGGGTGCCGCCCGGCCAGCGGGTCACCGAGAAGTTCCCCGTCCTCTCGAAGGGCGCAGAACCGGAGTACGACCGGGAGGACCTGGAGTTCACGGTGACCGGCGCCGTCGAGGAGGAACTGTCGCTGTCCTTCGAGGAGTTCACGGACCTGCCAAGCGAAACCCAGCGCCAGGACTTCCACTGCGTGACCGGGTGGAGCAAACTGGACTGCGCGTTCACCGGCGTCACCTTCCCGACGCTCGCCGAACGGGCCGGCGTCAGTGACGACGCCGAGCACGTCATGTTCCACGCGATGGACGGGTACACGACGGACCTCCCGCTGTCGGCGTGTGACCGCGAGGCGGTGCTGTTCGCCTGGGCGTTCGACGACGAACCGCTCCCGAGCGAGCACGGGGGACCCCTCAGGGTGGTGACGCCCCACCGCTACGCCTACAAGGGGGCGAAGTGGGTCTCCGGCGTCGAGTTCCTCACCGAACCGGAACTGGGCTTCTGGGAGAAGCGGGGCTACTCCGCCACGGCGGACCCGTGGGCCGAGGATCGGTACGCCTGAACGGCGGGAACCGGGGTGACCAACCGCGAAGGACACCCCTTAAGAGGGTGGATACCTCAGATACCGGTGATGGAGGGCGTCCGCGGGGAGACGGTGACGTCGGCCGACGACGCCGGAGCGCTGGTCAGTCGTGCCTGCGAAGTCCCGGACGTCTCGTACAGCGCGTTCCTCGCCGCCCAGGACGACGGCTGTCACTGGGCCGGTCCGGACGGCCTGGAGATAGCTGGCGGCGGCGCCGCGGTCAGGTTCACGGCGTCGGGCCCGGACCGCTTCGAGCGGATCCGTGCGGCGGCGGAGTCCGTGTTCACGAACGCGGACCTGGAGACCCCGGCAGCGGCCCGCCCGCGCCTGCTCGGGGGCTGTGCCTTCTTCGACGACCACGAACCGACGGGCTCCTGGTCCGGGTTCCCCTCGGCCAGGTTCGTCCTGCCCGGCGTCCAGTTGACACGGTCCGGCGGGACGACCTGGCTGACCGTGACACGCTCCGGGCCGGACGCAAGCGTCGACGCGGTCGAACGCGACCTGGCGACGGCCCGCCGCGACGTCGAGTCGCTGCCGGCCATGGTCCCCAGTGGCGGCCCACCCGGCGTCGCGGCGACGCGGCGTACCACCTCCCGCGAGGAGTGGACCGACGGGGTCGAGCGCGCGACCGGGCGCATCGCCGACGGCGGCCTGGTGAAAGTCGTCCTCGCACTGGCCCTGGAGGCCGACCTGAAGACCGCCGTCGAACCGGCCGCGGTGCTCGCCCGCCTGCGACGGACCTACCCGGAGTGTTACCGGTTCCTCGTCAGCGGCGACGACGGCGGCGCCTTCTTTGGCGCGCCGCCGGAGCGACTCGTGCGCCGCGAGGGCCGCTCCGTGTCCACGGAGGCCCTCGCCGGGTCGGCCGCGCGGGGGGACACCCCCGAGGAGGACGCCGACCTGGCGGCGTCGCTGCTTCGGAGCGAGAAGATCGGACACGAGCAGTCGCTGGTCGTCGACGCCATTCGCGACCAGCTAGCCGGCGTCGGCGACGTCCAGGTCGGGGACCGGCGCGTGCGGAGACTCGCGACCATCCAGCACCTGCAGACGCCCATCGAGGCACGACTGCACGGCGACGACCACGTTCTGGACCTCGTCGAGGCGTTGCACCCGACCCCTGCTGTCGGGGGCGTCCCGCCGGAGACAGCACGGGCGGTGATCCGGGAGACAGAACGCTTCGAACGCGGCTGGTACGCGTCGCCGGTGGGCTGGTTCGACGCCGACGGCGACGGCGAGTTCGCGGTGGCTATCCGCTCTGCGGTGGCGACCGGCGACCGCGTGACGCTGTTCGGCGGCAACGGCATCGTGGCCGACAGCGACCCGGAAGCCGAGTGGGCGGAGGTCCAGTTGAAGTTCCGCCCGGTACTGGACGAACTCCGATGACCCGGAGCCGGTACCCGACGGAGGTGCGAGGCCCGTGACGCCGCCGAACCGGAACGTCCTCTGGGCGGAGACGCTGGTCGACGAACTGGCGGCGGCGGGGCTGTCGGCGGTCTGTGTCGCCCCGGGCAGCAGGTCGACGCCGCTGACCGTCGCCGCCGACGCCCACGGGGATCTGGCGACGTTCAGCCACCTGGACGAGCGGTCGGCGGCGTTCTTCGCGCTGGGGCGAGCCCGACGAACCGGGCGCCCGACCGCGCTCGTCTGTACCTCGGGGACTGCGGCGGCGAACTTCCACCCGGCGGTGATCGAAGCCACCCAGGCGCGGGTCCCGCTGCTGGTGCTCACCGCCGACCGACCGCCGGAGCTGACCGACAGCGGCGCCAACCAGACGGTCGACCAGACCAGGCTGTACGGCGACGCCGTCCGCTGGTTCCGCCAGCTTCCCGAACCGGAGCCGACGCCGCGGAAGGTGCGGCGCCTGCGGAGCGACGCCGCCCGCGCGATGGACGAGTGTCTCGGGACGCCAGCGGGCCCGGTCCACCTGAACTGTCCGTTCCGGAAACCGCTGGAGCCGACGCCCGTCCCGGCGGACGACCCGAACGGCGTCCCGGCGGACTGGCACGGGGGCGACGAGCGAGCGCGGGACGGCCGCGAGGGGCCCTACCGACAGCGACACGACGGCCACGTCGACTCTCCGGCCGGAGCGCACGCGGTAGCCGAAGCACTCGCCGCCGCGGACCGGCCGCTCCTCGTCGCCGGGCCCCGCGACCCGACGGCCCCGCCGGCGACGGCGTTCGCCCGACTCGCCGGCGCGGTCGGTGCCCCGCTCCTGGCAGACCCCCTGTCCGGGCTCCGGTTCGGCGAGCACGTCTCCGAGACGCCCGTCGTCGGCGGCTACGACGCCGTGGTCGACGCCGGCGTGGCCGACGACTGGCCCGCCCCGGACCTCTTCGTCCGGGCCGGTGCCTCCCCGACCTCGAAACCGCTGCGGAAGTACCTCGCTCGGGGTGGGGCCGAGACGACGGTGATCGACCAAGCCGGGCAGCCCCGCGAGGCCGAGTTCGTCGCTTCGGACCTCGTCGTCGGGCAGCCCGACGCCGTCGCCGAGGGTGCACTGGCGGCAGTCACGGAGTTCGACGCCCGGGCCGACGGCGCGTGGCTCGACCGCTGGCAGCGGGCGGCGAGTCGCCACTGGGACCTCGTCGACGACGCCACCGCCCCCTGGGAGGGGCAAATCGTCGCCCGGGCACTCGACGCCGCGCCGGACCCAGCGACCGTGTTCGTCTCGAACTCCATGCCAGTCCGGGACGCGGACCGGTTCGCGCGCCCTCGCGAGGCCGCGCTGACGGTTCTCGCGAACCGCGGCGCGAGCGGCATCGACGGGGTCGTCTCGACGGCGCTGGGGGCCGGCAGTGCGACCGCGGACCCGCTGGTCCTGGTCCTGGGCGACCTGGCGTACTACCACGACATGAACGGCCTGCTCGCGCTGGGCCGCTGTGGCGTCGACGCGACGGTCGTCCTCGTCAACAACGACGGCGGCGGCATCTTCCACGCCCTGCCCATCGCGTCGTTCGACCCACCCTTCACCGAGCAGTTCGTGACGCCCCACGGCCTCGACTTCCGGCCGACCGAGGACCTGTACGACCTCTCCTTCGCTACGGTCGACCCGACGGACTTCGAGGACCGCTACCGGGCGTCGCTGTCCAGCGAGGGGACGGACGTCCTCGAAGTTCGCTTCGAGGCGGGCGCGAGCCACGACCGCCGCGCGGACCTGGCGAACGACCTGCGTGCGGTGCTCCGCGAGACGGAGTGACCACCCGGCGGACGGACGGGAACCGAGGCGGGTGACCCTGCCGACGACCGACCGCTTTTGCCCCCCGCGAGCGACCGGCCGGGCATGGACTGTGCCATCGTCGACACGCTCGCACTCACGATGCGCGGGCAACGACTGGGAATCGTCGAGGACGCGACGGTCGGCGTCCGTGACGGCCGAATCGCCTACGTCGGCCCCGCCGAGGCCTTCGACGGCGACCCTGACCGCGTGATCGACGGCAGCGACCGCCTGACGCTGCCGGGGTTCGTGAACGTCCACGCCCACACGAGTCACACGCTGGTCCGTGGGGGCGCCCAGGACGTCCCCGAGATCGAGTGGATGAACCGGGCGCTGGCGCCGCTGGCGAGCGCGACGACCGACGCGGACCGTCGCGCGGGGGCCCGTCTGGCCGCCCTCGAGGCGTTGCGCTCGGGCGTGACGACCGTCGGCGAGTTCGCCGAGGACGTCGCCGACCTGGTCGAGGCCGCGCTGTTGCCGGCGGGACTGCGCGTGGCCGCCACGGAGACCATCAACGCCGTGGCCGCCGAGGGCACCGACCGGGACCCGGACGAGCCGTACCCGCTGGACGCGGACGCCGCAGATGCCGGCCTCGCCCGGGCGGAGGCGCTGTTCGACGAGTACGACGACCACGACCGCGTCCACCCGCTGTACGGCCCCCAGGCGCTGGACATGGTGCCCGCGGACCTCCTGGAGACGGTCCACGACCGCGTCACGGAACGGGACGGACGGCTGCACGTCCACGTCGCGCAGGGCGAGCGGGAACGCCGACAGATCGAGGCCCGGTACGGGAGCGACGCGACCACCGTCGGTGTCCTGGAGGACCTGGGCGTGGCCGACGACCGCCTCCTGGCGACGCACCTCCACGGGGCGACGCCGGAAGAACGGCGACGACTGGCCGATCGAGGGGTGGCCATGGCCGGGTGCCCCAGTTCCATCGCCGGCATCGACGGCGAGACGCCCCCCATCGCCGAGTACCGGGCGGCCGACGGCGTCGTCGGAATCGGGACCGATCAGGCGCCGGGGGCGGGGGGCCACGACTTCCTTCGCGAACTGCGGACGGCGGCGACGCTGGCGAAGACGGAACACGGAGATCCGACCGCACTGCCCGCGCCGGCCGTCCTGCGGATCGGAACGATCGGCGGCGCTCGCGCCCTCGGAATCGACGACCGGGTCGGCTCTATCGCCGTCGGCAAGCGAGCGGACCTCGTGACCGTCGACTGCACGCACCCGGCGATCGCACCGACAGTCTCGGAGCCGCTCCACACTGCGGTCCCGAACCTCGTGTACGGGGCCTCCGGCGGTCTCGTCGACCACGTCCTCGTCGACGGCGAGGTGGTGGTCGACGAAGGGGAGGTCCGCACGCTCGACGTCGACGCCGTCGTCGACGACGCACGGTCGCGCGCGGCCCGCATCTTCGACGCGGCGACCGACGAGTGGCGGGCGGCCGACTCGGACCTCGTGGGCGCGGTCGAGGACGGGTGGCTCTGATACGTCGGGTCGCGGTCGCCAGGCCCGTCGCTACCACCGGGTGACCTTCGCGACCATCAGGGAGTAGCCAAAGGGGATCCAGCAGACCGCGAGCACGAACACGCCGAGCAGGCTGAACGGAGAGAGCGGTGCCATCACCAGCATGAACAGCGGTGCGAGGACACTCCAGGCGCCGAACACGACGAGGCCCAGTTCCGGGAGCGTCATCAGGTACCCCATCGTGAGGAGCGTACAGACGCCCACGATGACGTTCGTCGCCGTCGAGAACTGGGGCGTGACGGAGCTGTAGAGGAACACGGGGTAGAGGATGAACACGATGGAGGCGACGACGGCGCGATCCTGCGTGATCCGTAACCCCTCGCCGCCTTTCTCGACGGGGTCGTCGCCCCACTGGTGGACGGTGAAGCCGCCGTCGGTCTGACTCTCGGCCTCGCCGCTCCCGTCGTCGCGGACGTGGCGACGGTTCTCGCTCCGGCGTTCCCGGGCGGCCGTCTCGAAGATGTCCCTGTCCCGGTCGCGGTCCGTCCCGTCGGACCACCCGGAGTCGCTCCAGCCCGGTCCCGAGACATCGTACGTGCGCTCGCCGTCCGCCGTCTCGGTACTCGCGTACGGATCCGACCCGAAGTCGAAGTCGCTCCCGTCCCCGTCGTCGAAGCCGACGTCGAACCCGAAGCCGTCGACGTCCCCGACGTCGAACCCGTCCGTGCCGCCGGGGCCGGCGCCCCCGTCTTCCCCGAAGCCGAAGGAGGTGTAGCTGCCGTGGCCCAGGCGGTCGTAGCGCGCCCGTTCGTCCGGGTCCCCCAGCGTCTCGTGGGCCTCCTTGACCCGCTTGAACCGATCCGCGGCGTCGTCGGCCTCGTTGAGATCCGGATGCGTCTCCTTGACCCGTTCCCGGTAGGCGTCCTCGATCTCGGACTGGGAGGCGGTCCGGGTGACGCCGAGTACCTCGTAGTAGTCTGTGGCCATCGGGGGGTGTTACCCTCCGTTGGGGGTGTCGGAGCAAAAACGTCCCGGCTGTTCGGACGGTCCGGACCACGGTGAGGGCCGCCATCGGGGCTCGTCGAACCCAACGAATTAGTGGCCAAGGCTTGGCAGGTCGTCCGGTGAGATGTCGTCCCCGTTCCACCAGGTGATCGAATGACACCGTCGACCGCTGACCCCTCCGAGACTGACGAATCGAGTTCCGAAGGTCGAGTGCTCGGTGGCGTCCTGTCCTTCCTCGGGATGCCGGACGAAACCGACCTCGCGACGCGCGACGGCGAGACGATCAGACACAGCGAAACCGGTAACCGGACCCAGAACCGGCGGCGGGCCGTCGGCGGGCGCCTCTGGGTGACCGACCGCCGCCTCGTCTTTCGCCCCCACGACTTCGACGACGGCCTCGCCGGCAAGGGCCGGGACGTGCCACTCGACGACGTCGAGACGGTCGACACGGAACCGTCCTCCCTCGATCCGGTCCGGTTCGTCCAGCGCCCGCTCGACGCCCTGTTCGGCGGCGGCCTCCGGACGCGCCTCCGCGTCGAAACCGTCGACGGCGAGACGGACCTGTTCGTCGTGAGCGACCCCGAGGCGGCCGCCGAGGAGATCAGATCGGCCCGCCGGGGGTGCTGACGGGACGCGACGTCGCGGACGGCGACGGGAACCTATTTGCCACGACCGGCCGGACGCTCAGGCATGGTTTCGGAGATCTTCGACCCGGATCGCTGGGAACCGGTCGACGAGTTCTCGTTCGAGGACATCACCTACCACCGCGCGACGGACGTCGGCGCGGTCCGGATCGCCTTCGACCGCCCGGCGGTCCGGAACGCCTTCCGACCGCCGACCGTCGACGAACTGTACGACGCCCTGGACCACGCCAAGCGTCAGACCGACGTGGGCTGTGTCCTCCTGACCGGCAACGGCCCGTCGCCGAAAGACGGCGGGTGGGCGTTCTGCTCCGGCGGGGACCAGCGGGTCCGGGGCCCCGAGGGCTACGAGTACGACGACGGTGACGGCGACGGACGGCCGACCGCCCGCCTCCACATCCTCGAGGTCCAGCGCCTGATCCGGACTATGCCAAAGCCCGTGGTCTGTGTCGTCCCGGGCTGGGCCGTCGGCGGCGGCCACTCCCTGCACGTCGTCTGTGACATGACCCTCGCCAGCGCCGAGCACGCGAAGTTCCTCCAGACCGACCCCGACGTCGCCTCCTTCGACGGCGGCTTCGGCTCGGCCTACCTCGCCCGACAGGTCGGCCAGAAGAAAGCCAGG
>CAZIVN010000083.1:0-9543 GCA_964542685.1 uncultured Halobacteriales archaeon | reverse complement strand
AGTCGCTGGGCTGTGAGCTGAACGACGACGGCACCGTCGCCGTCGACGACCACGGCAACACGACCGTCGACGAGGTGTACGCCGTTGGCGACGTCGTCCCGGGGCACAACCAGATTCCCGTCGCGATGGGCCAGGGCGCCAAGGCCGGTATCGACATCCACTACGGCCTCCGCGAGTTCCCGAAGTCCGTCGCGGAACTCGAAGCAGAGGGTACCATCGATCCCGACGCAGTCCCCGGAATCTCCGATGACCTCCGGGAGCACGCCCGGGGCCACGGGACCGGCGACGACTGACCCCGACGCCGGGACAGACATTTGTAGTCCGGAGTGGTACGGACTCACAATGCGCCGTTCCGTCGTGGTGGTCGCAGTTCTGCTCGCGATGGCGACGCTGTTTTTCGGTGGGACGTCGCTGGTCCTCTCGCCGTCGGTCGGCGACGGCGACGCCGGCGGACTGGACTCCGCGCCGGAGTCGGACACCATCAGCGAGAAACGCCAGGCGGAGATGATCAGCCCGAGGGAGGGCGAGTCGACGTTCTGGCCGTACCTCAGCCACCGCAAGGGGTTTAACAAGCGAAGTCCGGTCAACGTCGTCGTCGTCGGCGAGACGGACCAGGTGATGCGAGCGCTCACGGAGCGCGGCGACGGCGACTGGGAGGAGACCGACGAGGCTGAACGCGAGGCGGGATCCGACACGTACTCACTGGTGGGCTCTAACGCCTCCGACGGGAACGCCACGGCCCCCAGAAACGGGACGAACGCCACCGCCAGCGGAGCGACCGGCTCGAATCCTCCGAACGGGACCGTCGGACCGAACGGCACCGTGACGCCGAACGCGACGAACGGCTCCGGCGACCCGCGTCGCTTCGACGCGGCGACGGTCGTCGGCTGGGGCGACACCAGCGGGGCGACGCGGTACGCGTACCTCGACCCCGGGCCGAACGAGTCCGGGCGGTGGGTCACCGAGACCGCACAGCTCGACGACGGGACCTACTACGGGCAGCGGTACCACATCCGGCTGTACGAGAACCCCGGCGAGGACGACTGGGTGATCATGCAGACCCACAGCGAACACTTCGACTGGTTCACGCTGCGCCACCGGGTCGCCGGCTCCCAGGAGGCGCAGACGCACCTCGAACGCGACCTGATGGCACTGCCGACCGTCGACCAGCAACGCGACGTCCGCCGGGTGTACCTCGACAACCGGAACAACAACGACGCCGACGGCTGGGCGACGTTCGTCGACCTGACCGCCGCCGTCGTCCTCGCGGCCGCCGTCCTCCCCATCTCGCAGCGGCGCCTCCGCGACCTGTTCGCCGACCTCTGGGACGGGCTCGCGCCGGTGGACCGCGAGCGCCTGCTGGCCGCCCGCGAGCGGGCAGACCTCCGGCACGCGGTCCTGTCCGGACTGATCGTCGCTCTCGTGCTGGGGGTCCGCTGGGCGGGCATCGCACTGGAGCGCGTCGGGACCCTGTCGATGCACGGAATCGCCGCCCTGCTGTACCCCGTCCTCGCGCTGGGGCTCCCGGTCGGGACGTACCTCGTCGCCAGAGGGCTCGAACGCCGACTCGACGCCGCCGTCGTCGCCGGCACGGCGTTCGCGGTCGCCGTGTGGCTCGACTACGGGACCATCGGCGTCACCACCATTCCCATCGAGGTGATCGTCCAGCGGGCCTACATGATGGTCGCACTCGGCCTCGTCGCGGCCGGTGCCGCATGCCGTGCGAGTCGGGAGCGGAACCTCGACGGGTTGCTCCTCGTCGGCGTCGCCCTCTGGGTCTCCGTCCTCGCCGGGACGCTACTGGGCTACCTCTGACCACTCTCCCTGCCAGGTCCGCCCTTTCGTAAGGTCCTTATTCCAGAAGGGGGAACCGTTCGGTGTTCGCGCGGCCCGTGGGAGCACGGCGTGACCGAACGAGCGCCGATGGTGAGCGAATCCGGAGGATTCGCGATCCGCGGGGCGAACGAGCGAACGAAGTGAGCGAGTGAGCGCCGATGGTCTAGTGGTAGGACCTGAGCCTTCCAAGCTCATGGCCCGGGTTCAAATCCCGGTCGGCGCATTTTGTGGCGAACGATCCGTGAGCCACAAATGCAACTCGGTGAGATGTGAACCCTGCCAGTCGCGCGCAGCGAACATGGTGAGCGAGCACGTCTGGCTCCGGTTCACATCCCGGTCGGCGCACTCCTTTCAGTCGGCACCGACCGACGTCTCCCTCGTTTCGCTCGAGAGACTCCCGGCCGGCGCAGTGCTGCGACGGTCCCGCGAACGGCCGAGCGGGACGTCGCCGAGCGTCGAGGGGCCACCCGAGGCGGGACGCGGCGGCCACGGACGGTGGTTCGGGGTGACTCCTACTGTCGGAGGTACCCTCGTGACGACATTCGACAGCCCGCGTCGTCGAACCCCTTCGAACGAGTGTGTCCGGCAGTGTCACGGATCGTCGGTCGGACCGCAACCACCCCACGCGTTTACTATCCAGGACGCCGAACGGTCGTCCATGGAGATCCGTCAGGCGAACGTCGACGATGCCCAGGGCATCAAGGAGGTCGCACGCGAGTCGTTGCTGGAGACCTACGAGTTCCTCGACGAGGCGACGATCCGCGAGGCCGTCGAAGGGTGGTACGGCGAGGTCGACGAGTTCCGCGATCACATCGCCGACGGCGACGAACACTTCCTCGTCGCGGCGGCGGGTGCCGACGAGGAGAGTCGCGAGGTGGTCGGGTTCTCACAGAGTGCGATCGTCGACGAGGACGACGATACCGTCGGTGAGATCCGGTGGCTCCACGTCCACCCGGACCGCCGCGGCCAGGGCAACGCCGAGGCCCTGTTGACCCACATGGAAGAACTGCTGCGCACCCAGGGTGCCGGCCGCCTCCGCGGCGTCGTCCTCGCCGAGAACCGCGCGGGGAACCGCTTCTGGGACGAGCAGGGGTTCGACCGGTCGGGCATCCGCGAGGTCAACATCGGCGGCACCGTCTACGCCGAGAACGTCTACGAGACGGGAGCGAAAAGCGAGGGGCCGCGCCTGCGGGCGGGCGAGGCGACCACCGACGAGGGTCAGACCGTCCACGTCGCCTTCGACGAGGAACAGAGTGGAAGCGTCGGGCCGTTCTACCCAGTCTACACCGACGCCGACCACGAGGAACTGTACGGCTGGTTCTGTGGCAACTGTGACAGTTTCGAGGTCGCGATGGACGCGATGGAACGGCTCGAGTGCAGCGACTGCACGAACGGTCGCAAGCCCTCGCGGTGGGACTCGGCGTACCTCTGATCGCGGTCCGGACTCGGCGTACCTCTGATCGCGGTCCGGACTCGGCGTACCGCTGTGGTCAGCACTGAGCACCGAACGCGTCGAAAGAAACGTAGCGTCGGGAGACGGGCGGAGTCAGCCGAACAGGTCGCCCAGCGCCTCGCCGCCGTCTTCTTCCTCGTCGTCGTCCGTCGTGTCCGGCACGTCGGAGGTCTCCTCGACCTCTTCGTCCTCGTCGTCGTCGCCCTCGTCGGCCTCGGCCTCCTCGTCGCCCTCGGCGGGCGCTGCGCCGCCGGCGGGCGCGCCGCCAGCCGGGACCGCTGCGGCCTCGGCGACGGCCTCGTCGATGTCGACGTCCTCCAGTGCGGCCACGAGGGCCTTCACACGGGACTCCTCGACGTCGACGCCCGCGCTCTCGAGGACGCTCGTGAGGTTCTCTTCGTTGATCTCTTCGCCCGATTCGTTCAGGATGAGTGCTGCGTAAACGTATTCCATTTGTGGTCACCCGAATAGGTCGCCGAGCGCTTCGCCGCCGTCCTCGTCGTCGCCGTCGTCGGCGTCGTCGGCGTCGTCGGAGTCGTCGGCGGCTGCCTCGGCGTCGTCAGTCGTTTCGTCGTCCGATTCGTCGTCCGCGCTCTCGTCGTCCGCCTCGGCGGCTCCGGACGCCGGCGCTGCGGGCGCCTCGACGTCCTGGAGTTCCTCCGGCAGGGCCTCGTCGTCGTCGATCTGGGCTGCCAGCGCACGCACCTGTCCGTCGGCCTTCCGCACCAGGTCGTCGGCCAGGTCCGGCTCCTCGATCGCTGCCTGCAGGCCGAGGCTCTTGGCCTCGCCCAGCGCCGTCGACAGCAGTGCCGACGCCGTCGTCGCGGTCGGGTACGCGGCGTTGATCGAGAGGTTGCGTGCGCGAGCGGCCGCCGTCGAGACGTCGTCGCGGTAGCCCTCGAGGTCGATGTCGAGGTCGTCCGGTTCGAACAGGACGCCCTCGGAGACGACCGCACGCAGGTCCAACCCGACTTCCTTGGGCTCGATACCGAGTTCGCCCAGCACGTTCGCCAGGTCGTCGGACACCTCTCCGCCCGCCTCGAGGACCGTCGAGTCCTCGGTGACGTGGATCGAACCGTCCATGATCCGTGCGGCCGCGCCGACGGTCTGGAGTTCACCCACGAACGGGCCGGGATCGACGCCGGTGTCCCCCTCCGGGATCACGATGTCGTTGGGGGCGACCTCGCCGGCGTTGATCGGGGCCGGCGTCTTCGAGGCCTCGAGTTCGCTGAACAGGCTGAACGGGTTCTCGTCGGTCCCGATGAACCCGACCTGTCCGGAGACCTCCGTAGCCAGGTTCTCGAAGCCCTCGCCGACGTCTTCGAGCGCCCGGACCAGCAGCGTGTTCCGCCCGACGCGCAACTCCGTGTCCGGGTACAGCTCCCGGCGCATCTTCTGGAGCTGCCGGCTGGGGATGCCGGTGATATCGACGATGCCGACGCTCTCGTAGCCCTCGATCAGTTCGACGAGGTCCACGACTTCCTCACGTTTCCACTCGGGCAGGTTCTCGGTCTTGCGTTCGGCGCTCATCAGGCCACCTCCACGGCCGGGCCCATTGTCGTCTTCACGTAGATCGAGTCCACGTTCAGCGGTCCTTTCTCGAGGTCGGCGTGGAGACGCCGAAGGATCACGTCGATGTTGTCGGCGATCTCCTCGGCGTTCATGTCCTCGGCACCGACGCGCGTGTGGAACGTGCGTCGGTCACCGCTTCGAAGCTGGACCGTGTTCTTCATGCGTTCGATCGTCTCGACGACGTCGTCGTCGGGACTGAGCGGCGTGGGCATCTTCCCACGCGGACCGAGAACGGTCCCCAGGTACCGACCGATGTTCTGCATCATCGACTCCTCCGCGATGAAGAAGTCGGTGTCGTCGGCCAGATCTTTGGCCTCGTCGTCGTCGTCGCCCAGTTCCTCCAGATCGTCGCCGTCCAACACGTCGTCTGCGACCTCCTCGGCCCGGACTGCCGTCTCGCCCTCTGCGAAGACGACGATCCGGGTTTCCTGGCCCGTGCCAGCCGGGAGGACGATACTCTCGTCCACGCGGTTCGACGGATCGTTGAGATCGAGATCCCGCAAGTTGATCGCGAGGTCGACCGTCTCGCGGAAGTTCCGCTCGGGTCGGTCCTCGAGAGCGCGGGATACGGCTTGCTCTATTTCCTGATCTGCCATCGTTCACCTCCGTAGTACGCAGGGATGCTCCTACGGGTCAGTGAAACAGGCGATGCCTGTCTCGTCCGGAGGGTGGGCGATGCGCTATTTAAACCCGTCGAACGGCACCGAGAGCAAACCTCCGGGAGACAGACGGCAGGCGACCGACCACCCATGCCAGTGCGCCCCCGTCCTCCGGAGGGTCGGCCCCAGGGCGATACCCTCACGAAGACACTCCCGACCGTGGCCCCCGGACTGCGAGTGCATGGGAGAGGGCACCCCCCACAGTACCCCAACTCTCCCACCTGGTATCCTCACCGTCGACCGGCATCAGTGTCGTCGCCTACTCAGAAGTGTCTTCAAGTACCGCGTCCGGACGCCATTGCCGGCGTGCAGCTGCGTCGCCGACGATCTTCTCGACGGCGACCCGGAGGTGCCGCGACAGCGTCTGTGGCGTGATGTCGAGTTCGGCCGCCAGTGCGTCGAGAGTCACCTCGCTTGGCGTCTCGAAGTAGCCGCGCTCGTAGGCCAGTGTCACCGCGTCGCGCTGTCTCTCCGTCAGGTCGTCCCCGTCACCGTCGCTCGACTCGCCCGTGTACAGGCGGGTGACGTCCACGTCCGACGGCATCGCCGTCGTCTCGTCGAGGAAGGCGTCGAGTTCCGTTCGGGAGGGAAACCGTGCGTGCAGGTGCAGTCCGACCGCGTCGCGGCGAGCCTCGATGACCGTGACGTCGTGTTTGCGACACTGGGGGTAGACCAGCGGTCGATCCGCCGGGAACGGCGTCGTCTCCACACGGATCAGGAAGCGGTCCTCGACGGTCGCCAGTCGTCGGTACTCGGTGACCGTCGGGTCCGCCTCGAGGCCCCCAGTGAAGGCCTCCGGGTCCGCACCCGTCACCCAGGCGAAGAGGACGTAGTACGTGTGCCCCCGGTCGTCGTCGACGTAGTGGACGTCGTCGAACGTACACTCCGCCCGAGGAACAGCCTCGAAGGTCCGCTCGAACACCCCGCCGTCACAGTGAAACCGGAGCTCGGCGACGACCGCCATGCCGGAACCTACCAGAGCGAACGACGAAATAGTACCGATGTGATGCGCGTTCGGCACGGACGTTCCGGGGAGTACGGCGTCCTCGATCACGTTCCGTTCGAAGAGACTCGAGGACGCGACGGACCGTTCGTGGCGGTCCGGTACCGGTGCCGTGAGACGCCTACTGGACTGTCTCCCCCGGGACTCGACCTCGCAGTTCGTCACAAAGTCGAGTGACGAGCCTGGAGTGAGCGTGTCGACGGCGCCACGCGACGACGGTTCCGAGCAGCGACCCCGGCACGCGTGGCTCGACCGTCGACCGGAGCCTGACCGCTGTCCCCCCCTCGCGTCCGACGAGGTCGAGTGTCGTCTCGACGGCAACGAGTCGGCGGTCCGCGCGCCGGTACCGGTACCCGTCGCCGTGGGGGACGAACTCGTAGCGCGGTTCGAGGAGGCGGCCGACCGGGTGAGCCGTCACGACGGTCCAGACGCCGTCCGTCGAGACGTCCTTCGGCTCGTGTCGCCCCTCGTATCGGACGATCGACTCCGGCGTCAGCGCCGCTTTCACGTCCGACAGCCCGACCGGGACCGTCCGTGTCGACTCGACGCGTCGCACGTGCCGGACGTGAACTGCGAAGGGCAAACCGTTTCCCCTCTCCGGAGCGAGGCGGACCGGTCCCCCGGAGCGTGGGACTGCCGCGATGCTCTGGCGCCGCCGAGAACAGACAGCAAAACGAGCGCCGCTCGATTTCGAGCCTTCTCCTCGGAAGCCTCGCTACGCTTCGGCTTCCTCGGCGAAGACGTCGTCGTACTCGCCGTCGTCGAGGCGCTGTTTGAACTCGCGGGGGTCGTTGCCCTCGATGGTGACGCCCAGGGAGGTACAGGTGCCGACGACTTCCTTGGCGGCGTTTTTCAGGTCGTAGGACAGCAGGTCGGGGTGTTTCTGCTCGGCGATGGTCTTGATCTGTTCGACGGAGAGGTCCGCGACGAAGTCCTCCTGTGGTTCGCCCGAGCCGGTCTCGAAGCCGGCCTCGTCCTTGATCAGCGCGGCCGTCGGCGGGACGCCGACCTCGACGGTGAAGGAGCCGTCGTCCTCGTAGTCGACGGTGACGGGCACCTCGGTGCCGTCGAACGCCGCCGTCTGGTCGTTGATCTGCTGTACGACCGCTTGCACGTCCACCGGGGTCGGACCGAGTTCCGGCCCGAGCGGCGGGCCAGGGTCGGCCTGCCCACCGGGGACGAGCACTTCGATGGTTCCAGCCATACCTACCAGGTGCCGTGCGCGAGTTTTAACCCTTACCTTTCGGGTCGTGGCCGGCGTCGCGGTTCGAAACCCTTTGGTTGCTGTGTCCCCTGAAATACTGGAAACGGTGATTCTCGATGGAACTCTCGACGAGCGACGACCGACCCGAGTCGAAGGCAGCGATCAGCACGCGGTCCGGGCAGGAACTGCGCCCGTTCGACCCGCGCCCACGTGACGTCAGGCTCTCCGACATCGCCCACGCGACGGCGAACGTCTGTCGGGCGGCCGGCCAGTCCCGCTTTTTCTACAGCGTGGGGCTGCACTCGCTGTACGTCGGTCGGGAACTGAAGCGACGCGGCGAGTCTCCCCGCGTCCAGCTGTACGGCCTGCTCCACGACGCCAGCGAGGCGTACGTCGCCGACGTTCCCGGACCGATCAAGCGCCACCTCCCGAACTACCGGCGGGCCGAGGGGCGCGTCCAGTCGGCCATCTGGTCGGCCTTCGACCTCCCCGGCCCGGACGAGGACGCCTGGGCGGCGGTCAAGTGGGCCGACGACCGCCTCCAGCGCTACGAACTCCCGCAACTCATGCCCTCACAGGACTGGGAGGGCGAACGGCCCGACCTGTCCTACGACCTCCACGCCGACGTCCGGACGCCGGTCCCCGAGCGGTTCGAGACTCGCGCCGAGTGCCTGATCGACGCGACAGACGCGACGATGCCCCGGGGGTGAGGGGTCAGTCGACGCAATCCTCGATCCAGGCGGCGTAGTCGTCGACGACGTCGTCGGCCGCGAACGTCTCGATGCAGGGAACGTCGTACGGGTGGACCGCCGCGATCCGGTCGACGAGGGCCTCGACGCCGCCGGCGGTCGTCTTCGCGAGGAGAATCTCCTCGTCGTCGGTGACGACCGCCCCCTCCCAGCGGTACGTCGAGGAACAGTCGACGCGGTTGACGCAGGCCGCGAGTCGCTCCTCGACGACCGTGCGAGCGATTTCGGCCGCTGCCTCACGGGGCGTCGTCACGTACACTGTCGGCATGGGCGCCAGTGGGGGTTCGAGCCCGAAAGTCGTTTCCTCGCGAGCGAAAGCACCGCCGAGCGGAGAGGTCCGTTTCTACTGGAGATCCGGAGTTTTCAGGCCTCTCGCGGCTGAACAGGAGGGAAACGGCTATCAGTCCGCACGAACGACAGGGGGTATGGCTTCGTGGGGTGAGGGATCGACCGATACCAGGGGTGTCGACGAGCACGGCACCGCGGAGATCGTTCGCGTGGTCCGACTGGCCGCGTCGGCGGTCATCGCGGTCGTCGCAGGCGTCGCCACCTTCCTCGCGGGCGTCGGCGGCGCGACGCGGTTCCCCGCCGCTTACGTCGCGCCGGTCGCCCTGTTCGTGACCGTCGGTCTGTTCGTCGCGTTCTACATCGACCTGTCCGCGGGGCGGGACCACGGCTGAGGCCCACACCGGGACCGGTCACCGGTCGTCGAACGGTCGGAACGACCCCGTGATGTCCCACTCGTGGATGCAGTGGCGCCGCCCAACGGCGTCCTCGGCGTCGCTCGGGACCGTCCAGGTCTCCGCCTCCGGGTCCCAGCGTTCGGTCCGGCCACAGCGGAGACACTCCCGCCGGTCCGGTGTTCGGAGTTCGCTCACGGTCGTGTGTGTGGTCGCCCGGAGCAAAAACGTTCGTCCGCTCTCAGTCCAGCAGTTCGTTCGCGATGGTGTTGCGCAGAACCTCGCTGGTGCCCTCGTAGATCTCGTTGAGTTTGGCGTCGCGGTAGAACCGTTCGGCCGGGAAGTCCTTCGTGTAGCCGTAGCCGCCGTGGATCTGGATGCCCTCGT
>CAZIVN010000082.1:0-9548 GCA_964542685.1 uncultured Halobacteriales archaeon | reverse complement strand
ACACCGGGCTACCGTCGACGACGCGGACTTGCACCGGTGAGGATTCGCCGTTCCATCGATCCCCGTCCGTCGGTGACCCGGTGGGGCCACCTTCGGGATCCGTTGGATCCCGTGTTCGGCGGCTGACGCCGCCTCACTTTTCGGAGGCCGTTGGCCTCCCTCCGCTCGACGGGTTAACTCCCTCCCCTCGCGGGTCGGTTCGCGCGCGAACGGCTCGCGCCGGTCGCGCCGGGCAGTGACTCGCGTCACCACCCGCGTCTCATCGCTCGGGACGGGACGTGTCGTTTCTGTTCCAGCGCCAGCGGTCTCCCGCTCCGGGCTTGCGCCCGGTCACCTGCCCGGTCGGTGGGGGGACTTTCCTCGCGGGCACGAGGCGACCACGAGGGTCGGTCCCGCGTTGGACACCGCCGCCGTCACCGGGGGCGGCGCCGCGGCAGCCGGGCTCTCTCTACCGAACGACCGTACGCCGTCACGACGACTAACGCTTTCGGTGCGCCCGCGGTTCGGGCACGAATGGCGCTGACGCGGAAAGGGACACGTTCAAAAGGCGCTCGCCCCTACAACTGTTCATGTCTGAGGCCCAGGCCGTCACACTCTCCTACGAGGACGGGGCCCGAACCGTCGAACTGGCCCGTGAAGCAGTCGAGGCGTACGTACTGAACGGACAACGCGAGCAGCCCGGGAGCATGCGCGACTCCTTCTACGCCCGGACCGGCGCCTTCGTCCGTCTCCAGTCCACCCGCGGCCGGCGCAGTCTGCGCGGCTGTGCCGGCGGCTACCAGGGCGACGAACAGCTGGGACACGCCATCGTCGACGCCGCCATCGCGGCCGCCAGCGAGGACTCCTGTGGCTCCGAGATTCGAGCCGCGGAACTGGACTCCATCACCGTCTCCGTCTGTACCGTCACCGACGTCGTCCTCACCGACCGTCCCGCCGAGGACCTCGAACTGGGCCGACACGGGGTCGCCGTCGACACCGGCACCCAGCGCGGCTGGCTCTACCCCACCGTCCCCGTCGAGAACGGCTGGTCGGCCGAGGAGTACCTCTCTCGCGTCTGCCGTACCGCGAAACTCGCCCCCGAGGCCTGGAAACAGGAGGACGTCATGGTCACCCTGTTCGAGGGCGACGTGTTCCGCGAGCGTGACCCGGACGGTAGCGTCGAGCGCCTCCGGGTCTAATCGGCGACCGACGCGTTCTGGTCCCGTACCGCGTCCAAGTCTGCGACCGTCGGTGCGTTCGTCACCACGACCCTGTCGCCGTCTCGGACGACTCTGAACGCGTCGCCGAACGGGTCGTCGTCGGGAATCCTGTACACGCCGTCGCGTACCTCCGTGGCGTCGTGGGCTGCCAGTACTTCGAGGTACGCCGCGTGGAACTCACGGGCGTCTCTCTCGCTGTCCCAGACGGTCACGAACACGTACCCGTACGCCGACCCGTTGGTGTAGGGAACGAGCAGGTCACCCCCCCAGCCGTCGGTCGCCGGGTGCGAGAAGTCCGCGCCGCCGACGTCGTCCGAGAGGATGTCCGTCCGGTCGACGACGCCGTTGTCCCACAGGGTCGTGTACAGTCGCGCCTCGCCGACCGTGAACTCGAAGGGTTCGCGCTCCCAGTCGTCGTCACTCCGGTCGGGAACGGTGAAGTAGACGGGGTCCTCGTCGGGGTACCGCTCGGGGTGGATCACCTGTTCGGCGCTCGCTGGCGGGTTCTCGTAGAGGTCGTTCACCGCCGCCCAGCCGCCACGTTCGCGGATCGCTTTCACGAAGTCCGGCCCCTCTGCGTACGGGAAATAGCTCTGTGCGAGGAGCCCGAGGTTCGCGTCGATCTCCTCGAGGTCCTCGGCGGTGGGTTCCGACGACTCTGCCGAGTCCGACGCCTCACTGACGTCCGGCATGCAGTCCCAGCGGCCGCCACAGCGGTCGCCGTACAGCGCCGTCACGTAGTCGGCGTCGCCCTCGGTGACCGTTCCAGGGACGTACCCCGAGTCGTCGTCGTAAGCGTCCAGCGCGTCCGACTCCAGTGCGTGGACGAGTTCGTGTGCCAGCGTACTCCGGTCGACCCGGAGCCCGTCCCGACTCTCGTCGACGATCAGCGTGATGCGGTGCTCGTCGGCACTGTAGAACCCACCAGGAGGCGGCGTCTCGACCCCGAGCCACGACCTGTCTTCGCCGACGACGAAGGTTGCCTCGAACAACTGGTCGAACGGCCCCGGCTCCGGCGCCTCCCCGTCGCGCTCCGCACGCTCCCGGGCGACGCGGAGCGGAACGCGTCGAATCGTCGGGTCCCGTTCGAACTCCAGCCCACGGATCACCTCCAGACGGGCCATCGTGCGGTACGTCACCGCCTCCAGTTCGCTGTCGTTCAGGCCGTCGCTCGCGTCGATGGACAGCGACTCGTTGTGCCAGTAGCCGTGCTCCCAGCCCAGTCGGTCCTCGTCGGGATCCGGCCGTTCGGCCGGTGCGTCGCCTGCGTCGCCCGGCGCCGGGGCCGCCCCCGACCCCGACCCCGCGTACGGGGCCGCGCACCCGGCGAGGAGGAGCGTCGCTACCAGGAGGACTGCGGTGGGGACCCGTCGGTGCATGCCAGTCGTTGTGTCACTTCGCGGCAAAAAATCGTCGATAGCCGGGGACGGACCGTCCCGGTCAGGTCTCGTCGTGAATCTCGTCGAGCGACGCCTCGTCGGGTGCCTTGACGACGGTCATCGTCTTGCCCTCGACAGAGATTCGGTAGACGCCGCCGAAGCCGCTGTCGTCGGGCACGCGGTAGACGCCCTCACGGATCTCGGTCGCTCCCTTCGACTCCAGCAGTTTCACGTAGCCCTCCCGGAACTCCTGGGCGTCCCCCTCGGTGTCCCAGGTGGACTTGAACACGTAGCCGGTGTCCTCACCGTTCGTGTAGGGGACGACGGCGTCACCACCCCAGCCGTCGGTGTAGGGGTGAGAGTAGTTCCAGCGGTTGTCGTCGGTGCGGACGTGGTCGCTGGCGATGACGCCGTTGTGCCACAGCATCGAGAACAGCGTCGCTTCACCGAAGGTACCCTCGACACTGCCGTACCGACGGTCGGCCCGCTCCCAGTTACCCGACGAGCGGTCCTCGATCGACACGTCGACCGGGTCGTCGTCGGGGTAGGTCTCGGGGTGGATCACCTGTTCGGTGCTGGCCGGCGGGTTCGAGTAGAGGTCGTTCACCGCGTCCCAGCCGCCGTCCTCGTACACCGACTCGACGAGGGTCGGGCCGTCCGAGTACGGCACCCAGATGCTCGCGTACAGGCCGAAGTTGAAGTTCGGGGGGACACTCGAATTGCCGGAGTTGTCCTCGATGCAGTCCCACTCCGTCTCACAGCGCTCGACGTACAGGTCCATCACGAAGTTCGGATCGCCCTCCGTGACGCCCTGGTAGGCGGTACTCTGGTCGAGGGTCTGGGCACGGGGGGTCCGCGGGAGCGCGTCGACCTGCAGTGCGTGGACGAGTTCGTGAGCCAGCGTCGTCGGATCGACCCGCACCTCGTCGGGGTTGTCGCTGACGAGCACGATCGCTTCCTGTTGTGGACTGTAGTAGCCCGCGACCGAGGAGCCGTACAGCGACTGGAACGCGTCGTTCACGTCGGTGTCCTGGTCGACCAGGAACGCGGCCTCGTAGTACGTCTGCTGCCACTCCCCGTACCCGAAGCCGCCACCACCTCGCCGCGACTCGTACTCCTCACGGGAGATGACCTCGACGGACACGTCGTCGGTGAACTCGAGCTGGCGGATCTGTTCGACGCGGGCCATCATTCGCGCGGTCACGACGTCGAGTTCGGACTGGTTCAGGCCGTCGGACTGGTCGATCGGCAGGGACTCGTTGTACCAGTAGCCCTGTTCCCAGCCGAGTCTGTCCTCGGCGGGGTCGGCGAACGCACCCTCGTCGCCCGTGTCGTCCGGCGGTGCCGTGGTCTCGTCCCTCGTCGGTGCTGCAGTCGTCCCGTCGGTCGTCGGTGCCTCCGTCGCCGTCGCCTCGGTGTCGTCGGGTATCGTGGTGTTCGGCGCCGGCGTTTCGGTGTCCGCGTCGCCGTCGGTCAGCCCCGAACAGCCCGCGAGGACGAGCAGGAGGGCGATCGACAGAGCGGGGATCAGTCGTCGCATCGTGTGTGCCTGAGGAACACACTGTGTAAACGGTTTCGGTCCCGAAAGCCCCGGAAAAATGTTCCGAACGGGGGGCTCACGACGCGTCGCTCCGGCCGACCCGACGGAGGGCGGCGACCGCGACCGCGAGCGCCACCAGCGCTCCGAGTCCGCCCGCACCTGGCTGACCGATCGGTGCCCCCTCGCTCGACTCGTCGGTGTCCGTCTCGCCGTCGACGTCGTGGACCGCGTCGAGGTCGGCGACCGTCGGCGCGTTCACGATCACGACCGCGTCACCCTTCCGAACGACCCGGAACGCGTCCCCGAAACTACTGTTGTCCGGCACCCGGTACACGCCGTCGTCGACCTCCCGGGCGCCGCGGTTCCGGAGCAGTTCGACGTAGGCCGCGTGGAACTGTTCGGCGTCCTCCTCCGAGTCCCACACCGTCCTGAACACGTACCCCGCGTGCGACCCGTTCGTGTACGCGACCACTCGGTCGCCGCCCCACCCGGCCGTCGCCGGGTGGTCGTAGCTGAACGGCGACCGATCGGTACCGCCGGATCGGAGGTTCTCCTCCGGGATAGCGCCGTTGACCCACAGCCCCGTGTACAGCGTCGCCTCACCGACCGTGTTCCCCGTCCGCTCCCGGTCGACCCGGCGCCACCCGTCGGTCGACCGGTCCGGAATCGACACCTCGACCGGTTGCTCGTCCGGGTACGCCGTCGGGTGAATCACCTGTTCTGTACTCGTGGGCTTGGACTGGAACGCGTCGTCGACCGCCGACCAGCCGTCCCGGTCACGGAGTTCCTGTACCAGCTGTGGCCCCTCGGAGTACGGCGTGAACACCGTCAGGTAGACGCCGACGTTCGCCGGACCGTCGCCACCACCGCCACCCGACTCGACCGGCGGAATGCACTCCCACTCGGAGTCACAGCGGGACTCGTACTCGAACTCGACGTAGTTGGCGTCGCCCTCGACGATGCCCCGCGCGGCGAGGCGTCCGTCGTGGCTCGGGTTCCGCGACCCCAGCGAGAAGTGCTGGGCCTGCAGTGCGTGCTGGAGTTCGTGGACCAGCGTCGCCCGCGAGATGCGGAAACCGTCCTGCTGGTCGGTCACGATGACGATGTGACTCCCGTTGTAAAACCCCAGGACGTTCTGGCCGAACACCTCACCGCGAGCGCCACCGACAGTCCGGTCCTCCCCGACGAGAAACGCCGCCTCGTGCAGCTGTTCCTCGACCGGATCCGGCTCCCCACCGCCGCCGCTCCCGCGGCGCGACCGGTACTGGTCGCGCGTGATCACTTCCACGGGCACCCGGCGCTTGAACTCCAGGTCGCGGATCACCTCGATGCGGGCCATCATCCGCGCGACGACGCGGTCGAGTTCCGACTCGTTCAGCCCGTCCTCGGTCGTCACGTTCAGGTCGTCCGTCGCGGCCACGCCGTCGACGACGCCGCGTTCGCCCTCGACCGACGACCCCTCGTCGTCCGGCGCGAGGACGCTACTACACCCCGCGAGCAGGACGAGCGCGACGAGTGCGACGGACAGACGCATCACTCCTCCGTGAGGGGCGGCGAACAAAATGCGTTGGGTTCAGTCGGGGACCGACCGGCGTCGGTTACCGCTCGGTGCGCCGCCGCCAGAGGACGAGTGCCGCGGCGAGTGCCGTCAGCGCCGCGAACACGCCGAGACCGGGGCTGCCGCCGTCGCCGTCACCCTCGTCGGGTGCGGTCGTGTCCATCGCTTCGGTCGTCCCCATCGCCCCGGTCGTCTCCATCGGTTCCTCGGTGGTCGGCTCCGTCGTCGGTGCCGCCGTCGTCGCGGGCGTGGTCGTCGTCGGCGTGGTCTCCTCGACCTCGGGAGCCGCACCCTCGGAGACCTCGGGGAGGTCGTCGACGGTCGGTGCGTTGACGATCGTCACGCTCTGACCGGAGGTGTTGACGTAGAACGCGTCGCCGTAGCCGCTGTCGTCGGGGGCGCGATACGTGTCCGCTCGACCGCTGACCTCCGTGGCGTCCGCGTACTCGGTGAGGACGGTCGTGTAGGCGTCCGCGAACTCCTGGGCGTCCTCCTCGGAGTCCCAGCGAGTCTCCCAGACGTAGGCGGTTTCGTTCGTCTCGGCGGAGGTGGCGTTCGTGTAGATGAACATCTTGTCACCGTCCCACCCCGCCGAGGCCGGGTGGGTGTAGTCGTACCGTGCCGGTGAACTGACGCCCTGGAACGGGAAGTTGGGACTCATCACGATGTTCGACCGAGCCCTGAGATTCGGGTAGTACAGCATCGTGAAGATGCCCATCTCGCCGAAGGTCGCGTAGTTGACGCCGTTCTCGAAGGTCTGCATCGACCACTCGTCGCTGCTTGTGTCGGTGTAGTCTATCTCCGCCGGCGTGTCGTCCGGGTACGCCTCGGGGTGGAGCAACTGCTCGGTGCTGGTCGGCGGGTTCTCGTAGATGGCGTTCATCGCCTCGACACCGCCGCGCTCGTCGGCGGCCGCGAACAGTCTCGCGGTTTCGCTGTACGGTCCCAGACCGTACATCACGAGGCCGGGGTTCTCGAACGAGAGGAGACCGGCCGGTGAACTGTCCGGCGTCGGAAGGCAGTCCCACTCCCCACCGCACCGCACTCTGTACCGCTGGCCGACCAACGTCGCTTCGCCCTCGGTGAGACTCGTGTTCACGTTCGCGGCCTCTTCGGTCGCTCCGCCGCGGAACGTGTCGATGACACCCAGGTTGGTGTCTTGGAGTCGGTGAACCAGCTCGTGGCCGAGGACATACTCGTTGAACTTGCTCGCTCGCCCCTCCTCCGGTACGATCATCGCTATTTCGCCTGCGCCGACATCGAGTTCGGGGATACCCTGTGACGTGTAGAACGCCGCTGCGGACCCGCCCTGATTCGCAATGAGGTCCTCGAAGTAGGACTCGTCTTCCGGCACCATGAACAGTGCCTCGAACTTCGTGTTCTGGTGGAGCCGGTCTTTTTCGCTGAGGTTACTATACAGCGAGTCGCGGTAGACCTGGCTTCGCACCTCGGAGTACTCGTCGCGGGGGACGAAGTTGACGGTCGGCGTCTCGCCGAACTCCAAGCCCCGGATCCGCTCGACGCGGGCCATCGACCGTGCGAGGATCCGTTCGACCTCGGTCTCGTTGTACCCGTCCTCGGGCGTGACCGGGATACTCTCGTTGTACCAGTAGCCGTTCTCCCAGCCGAGTCTGTCTTCCTCCGGATCCGGCGGGGCCTCGCCGTCGTCGGACTGCGAGGCGGCGGGGGCTTGTTCGTCGGGGACCAGTTCGGTCTGGGCAGGCGTCGACGCCGTCGTCGTCGCGTCGGTAGCCAACGCTGCCGGACCACCACCGGCGGCTAACGGCACGAACACCGACATTGCCATCAACGCCGACAGGACGATTGCCGTGGTTCGGCGTGACATATCCGATCCGTATGGTCGGATACTAATAAACCCTCTACGTCTGAGTGTGAGCGAACGACGAGGCGGGATTCCGGACGGGTGCTCAGCCCTGCGTCCCGGCACCCTCTCGGACGTCGTCCAGTGCGTCGACGCTGGGCGCGTTCACGATGATGACTTCGTCGCCGTCCTGAACGATGTAGTAGGCGTCGCCGAACTCACTGCCGTCCGAGATCCGCCACGTTCCGGAGCGACCCTCGACTTTCTCTGCGCCGTGGTACTCGAGGAGGTCTTCGTAGGCGCTGACGAACTCGCTTGCGTCCTCTTCGCTGTCCCACGCGATCTTCCAGACGTAGCCCGTCTCGTTCGTCTCGGCCGACGACTCGTTCACGTAGGGGTACAACTTGTCGCCGTCCCAGCCCTCGGACGGTTCGAAGTCGTAGTTGTACGGGTCGAAGTCCTGGATTTCGTTCTGGTCGTTGAGGTTGAAAAACTCGCTGTACGGTACGACGACGTCCTGTCGCTCGTTGAACGACGGATACCAGAACATCGACGCGAGGCCACCCTCACCGAACGTCGCGTAGTTGATTCTCCCCGGCCCCATCTCGAGCACTTCCCAGCCATTCGACGGCGTGTGCTCGACGGTGACGTCCGTGGGTTCGTCGTCGGGGTACTTTTCCGGGTGGATCACCTGTTCGGTGCTCTCGGGCGGGGTCTCGTAGAGCGCGTTGACCGCCTCCCAACCCTGGTTCTCGTGGATCTGTCGGACGAACGCGGGGCCGTCGCTGTACGGCTGGAACGAGACGATAAACATACCGACGTTGATGCTACCGCCGCCACCGCCACCCTCGCTGGGCTGGGGCAGCAGACAGTCCCACTCCTCGCTACAGCGTTGTTCGTAGAGGTAGTCGACGTAGTTCCCGTCGCCCTCAACGATGCCGTTGTACGCGTTGTTCGCCTCGGTCGTACGGCCGAAGTAGTTCGAGAGGTTCCACTTCTGGTCCTGCAAGGCGTGGAACAGTTCCTGTGAGAGCGTGATCTCGTTCATCTTCGGCGACGTCGCGTTGTTCGAGACGATGACGATCCGGTTCTCGCTCGGACTGTAGAAGCCGCCGACCGTCGCACCGCGGTTCTGCTCCTGGACCGACAGGGCGTCTATCGACTCGTTGACAATGAACGTCGCTTCCCACTTCGTGTTCTGGTGGAGACGGTCGACGGTCGAGTAGTCGTATCCGGTCGAGTTAGAGCGGAACTCCTCGCGGGTCACGATTTCGACGGGGATCCGCTCTTCGAACTCCAACTCGCGGATCTGTTCGACGCGAGCCATCGATCGCGAGACGACCTTCTCGAGTTCGCTCTCGTTGAGCCCGTCGCTCCGGTCGACGACGACCGTCTCGTTGTACCAGTAGCCGTCCTCCCAGCCGAGTCGGTCCTCTTCGGGATCGGGTGGATGGACTTCTTCCTGGTCGTCCTCACCGCCACCGTCGTCGGTCGGTTGTGTGGTCGTCTCCGTCTGCTCGTCGGTCGGTCGTTCTGTCGCCGAGTCGGCACCGGCGTCGTCGGTCGTCGTCTCGGTCGGTGCTGGCGTGTCGGGGACTGTCGTGTTCTGGGTCGGTTGCTCGGCCTCGCCGTCCGAGCCAGTCAGGCCCGAACAGCCCGCGAGGAGGATCATCAACGCGACCAGTACTGCGGCGTAGCGCATCGCGGTGGTCTCTGGACCGTGCTGCATAAATTCTTTCGAAACAAGATCGGTAAAATTTCTAGTTTATTAATTCGAAACGATAGAGAAAAACTCGAGTGACGAAATTACTATCTGTCACACCGACTGTACGGTCATACATGGACCTCGACACCGACAGCACTGCACTCGTCGTCGTGGACATGCAGAACGGCTTCTGTCACCCCGACGGGAGCCTCTACGCGCCCGGGAGCGAGGCAGCGATCGAACCGGTGACCGACCTGGTCGAGCGTGCCCGCGAGGCTGGCGTCCAGGTAGTGTTCACGCGGGACGTCCACCCGCCGGAACAGTTCGACGACGCCCACTACTACG